>NZ_JARESU010000030.1:0-97690 GCF_046027075.1 Paraburkholderia sp. RL18-085-BIA-A
AGTGATAATCGCCACGGAAGCTGCCTTCCGGATTGGCCTGATCGTTTCCACGGCTATCCATGTAAACCGTAGTGATGCTGAATCCAAAGGTCTTTTCCGAAGGCTCGACTAGCCGGGCACGGCGATAGTTCCACCCAGCAATCTCTATGTTGGCAGCCCAGCCTTCCTCTTCCACGCCAATCCTGATCAAGCGCGCCAGATCCTGATAGAACTCGCTATCTGTCCCGTACTGATCGTTGAGCCATTGCTCCACTTCGGAGCCCGTGGTCATGTCCTTGACCTCTTCAAGGAATGGAAGACATCGCGCGATAAGCTCGTCTTTACTGCTCGAAGTTCTGGTTTGTGACATTGACGTCCTCATTCGATAAGTCATGGATCCGATTTTTGCGCGGCACCTTCGGCGATGCATACGCGGTCATGGCGTCATGAGATGAAGCGTCAACTACGTCATGCATCTCATGGGAGTGCCCTGCGAGCAAAATGCCACAGCCACCCGAATGAAGGAAGCGACAACCCTGCAATGTGAAAATGCACGGCGTGCAAGAGCGACCCGCGGCCGGCGCGCAGTTGCATTTCGATGATCCCAGCCCGTTCAATATCGGCTTGAACACAATTCGCGCTCCCGGGGGGGTCTGGTCGTGAGATGATCGGCCAAGCTAATCTACCTCGGAATCAGAGGGTCAATGACAGGACAGCTTCTCGTCGTACCGACATGGCCTGTATTGATGTTCTGGATCGTGTCTGAACTGCTGGTCCAAATGCAAGCCAGATTCGAAGAAGCACGTATGTTGAGGATGCACGAGACTCGCTACGCCGACTACTGTGCACGCGTGCGTCGCTGGCTTTAGCAAAGCGCCGATCCGCAAGCGTTCAGTTTCGATGCAGATTCGGCGTCGCCGGGGGCTGTCTGCACGCGCGTCGCGACGGTATTCAGACTCTGTGAATTGCAAAAAAGCGGGGCCGCAGTCGCAGAATAGCTTTCCACGCTCCTATGCCCGCTTACCCACGGACTTCATGGGCACAACCAGGTTCGCGGCCTCACCGACCCACCAGCACCACGAATTCGATGAGAAGGGCACGCCGGCATAGACCGGCCGGAATTGTCCTGCAATCTGTACTGGCACCATTTGAGTTTCATTGCCAGCCTGACGACAAAGCATTTACTGCAGTTTCCCTTTGATAGCCTGCGACTTCCCGCGAGCCGCCACATACCCCAGTCCGTCCATTTCACATTGTGGATGAGCTTGTCATTTTTATTTTCAACTGACACTTTTAGTTTCCAGGATCGAGAACGGCAGGCCCCGGCCGGACAAGCCGTGAACTTTACTTGACACTTAAACTATCTAAGCCTAAATTAACACTCAGGCAGAACCACATTGGGGAGCGAGCATGCGCATTGTCTGTATCGGCGGCGGTCCGGCCGGGTTGTACTTCGGCTTGTTGATGAAAAGCCGCAATCCGGGTTACGAAGTCACGGTCGTCGAGCGCAACCGTCCCTATGACACATTCGGCTGGGGCGTGGTGTTTTCCGACCAGACGCTCGGCAACCTGCGCGCGGCCGACGCCCCCAGCGCCGATACGATCCTCAACGCGTTCAACCACTGGGACGACATCGAGATCAATTTCCGCGGCCGGCACATCCGCTCATCGGGCCATGGCTTTTGCGGCATCGGCCGTAAGCGCCTGTTGAATATCCTGCAGGCGCGCTGCGAAGAACTCGGCGTCAAGCTGGTGTTCGAAACCCAGGTGACGGACGACAGCGTCTACGAAGCCGACCTCATCATCGCGTGCGACGGCCTGAACAGCGCGATCCGGCAAAAGTACGCGGCCACCTATCAGCCGGACATTGACACGCGCGACTGCCGCTTTGTGTGGCTCGGCACCAAGAAGCTTTTCGACGCCTTTACGTTCGCGTTCGAAGAAACCGAATTCGGCTGGTTCCAGGCGCATGCCTATCGTTTCGACGATCAGACTTCCACCTTCATTGTCGAGACGCCTGAGCGGGTGTGGCGCGCCGCCGGTCTCGACGAAATGAGCAAGGAAGACAGCATCGCGTTCTGCGAGAAGCTGTTCGCGAAGTACCTGGACGGCAACGCGCTGATGTCGAACGCTGCGCATTTGCGCGGCTCGTCGCAATGGATTCGTTTCCCGCGCGTGGTCAACGGCGAATGGGTGCATTGGCGCCGCAACGCCGACGGCTCGCAAACGCCGGTCGTGCTGATGGGCGACGCCGCGCATACCGCTCACTTCTCGATCGGTTCGGGCACCAAGCTCGCGCTCGAAGACGCGATCGAACTCGCCAACAGCATCGGTGCCCATCCCGGCGATTTGCCCGCCGCGCTGCAGCATTACACCCAAGTGCGCAGCATCGACGTGCTGCGCATCCAGAACGCCGCGCGCAATTCGACGGAATGGTTCGAGCACGTCGACCGCTACACGTCGTTCGAGCCGGAACAGTTCGCGTATTCGCTGCTCACGCGTTCGCAGCGTATTTCGCACGAAAATCTGCGCGAGCGCGACGCGCGCTATCTGTCGGCATTCGAAGACTGGCTGGCCCGGCGCTCCGGCGTGGAGCGCGCGCCAGACAGGCATTCCGTGCCGCCGATGTTCACACCATTCACGCTACGCGGCGTCACGCTGAAAAACCGCGTGGTGGTATCGCCGATGGCGCAATACTCGGCGGTCGACGGCGTGGCCGGCGACTATCACCTGATGCACCTCGGCGCGCGCGCGATGGGCGGCGCCGGGCTCGTGATGACGGAGATGACCTGCGTTTCGCCCGAAGCGCGCATCACGCCCGCGTGTCCCGGCATGTACGCGCCCGAGCATCTCACCGCCTGGAAACGGATTGTCGATCTTGTGCATCGTCAGTCGGACGCGAAGATCGGCATCCAGCTCGGCCATTCCGGCGCGAAAGGCTCGACACGCGTCTCGTGGGAAGGCATCGACCAGCCGCTCGCCGAAGGCAACTGGCCGCTCGTGTCGGCCTCACCGCAGCAGTATCTGCGTGGCGTGAGCCAGCATTCGCGCGAAGCCACGCATGAAGAGCTGTGCGAAATCGAAGCGCAATTCGTCAACGCCGTGCGCATGTCGACTGACGCCGGTTTCGACTGGCTCGAATTGCACTGCGCGCACGGCTACTTCCTGTCGAGCTTCCTGTCGCCGCTCACCAACCATCGCACCGACGAATACGGCGGTTCGCTCGAAAACCGTTTGCGCTATCCGCTGCAGGTGTTCAAAGCGATCCGTGCGGTGTGGCCGCAAGAGAAGCCCATTTCCGTACGTATCTCCGCAAACGACTGGGTCGAAGGCGGCACCACGCCAGACGACGCCGTGCAGATCGCCCGCGCGTTCAAGGCGGCCGGCGCCGACATGATCGACGTGTCGTCGGGCCAGGTCAGCAAGGAAGAAAAGCCGGTGTTCGGCCGCATGTTCCAGACACCCTTTGCCGACCGCGTGCGCAACGAAGCCGGCATCGCGACGATCGCGGTCGGCGCGATTTCGGAAGCGGATCACGTGAACAGCATCATCGCCGCGGGGCGTGCCGATCTGTGCGCGATTGCGCGGCCGCATCTGGCCAACCCGGCGTGGACGCTGAACGAAGCGGCGAAGATCGGCTATTTCGATGTTGCGTGGCCGAAGCCTTATACCGCCGCGAAGTCGCAACTCGAACGCAATCTGGAACGCGAGCGCGCGCAGGCCGCCGCGAATGCAGGCCTGTCTGCGCAAGAACGCGCGCAACGCGCCGAGGGAACATCGTGAGCCACTTGACTACGCCCCAATCCGTGCTTGCCGGACAACACGCCGTCGTGACGGGCGGCGGCAGCGGCATCGGCGCGGCGGTCGCTGAAGCACTGTTGCGCGCTGGCGCACGCGTCACGCTGATGGGCCGCAACGTGCAGCGGCTCGAAACACAGCGGGAAAAATGCCGCGCATTCGGCGACGTCGCGTGCATCGTGGTGGACGTGACGCAGGAAGAGTCGGTGGCGAACGCCTTCAGCCAGGCGGGCCCGGTCGATATCCTCGTCAACAATGCGGGCCAGGCGCAAGCCGCACCGTTCACGCACACCGACATCGCGCTGTGGCAGCGCATGCTGGACGTGAACCTCACCGGCGTCTTTCTCGGTACGCGCGCGGTGCTGCCCGGCATGCTCGAACGCGGCCGTGGCCGCATCGTCAATGTCGCCAGCACGGCGGGGCAAATCGGCTACGCGTATGTCACCGCCTACTGCGCCGCGAAGCACGGCGTGATCGGCCTCACGCGCTCGCTCGCGCTGGAAGTCGCGACCAAGGGCATCACCGTCAACGCCGTGTGCCCCGGCTACACGGAGACCGAACTGCTGCACGCGTCCCTCGAACAGATCACCAGCAAAACCTCGCGCACCGAACAGCAGGCGCGCGAAACCTTGCTGCGCTCGAATCCGCAACATCGCTTCGTGAGTCCCGAGCAGGTCGCCAACAGCGTGCTGTGGCTGTGCCAACCCGGCTCGGACGCCATCACGGGGCAATCCATTTCCATCTCTGGTGGAGAAGTAATGTGAGCAAGTCAACCAACATCAAGAAGCCGATGGCGGCGGGCGAAACGAAGCCGCCGCGCAAGGGCGTCGCCAAACCCGCGGAGAACGTCGTGGACCTGGAAATGAGCACGGGCGCGGACAGTCACATGGGTCTGCGTCTGTGGCTGCGCATGCTGACCACGACCAACCTCGTGCAAGCCGAATTGCGCAAACGTCTGCGCATCGAATTCGACATGACGTTGCCGCGTTTCGATCTGATGGCGCAGCTCGAACGCCACCCCGAAGGTCTGAAGATGACCGAGCTGTCGCGCCGTCTGATGGTGACGGGCGGCAACATCACCGGCATTACGGACCAGCTAGAAAAAGAAGGGCTGGTATCGCGCGACACCGATCCGAACGATCGCCGTTCGACCAGCGTGTGTCTCACGCCCGCCGGCCGCAAGGCATTCGACAAGATGGCGGTCGCGCACGAGCAATGGGTCGTCGAACTGTTCGGCGGCCTGAGCCTCGATGAAAAGTCGCGCACGCATCAGCGCCTTGGCAAACTCAAGCAACATCTGCTCGACAGTCTGAAAGTCTGAAGCACACCGAACCGCAGCAACCATCTACATGGGATCAGAAGGAGACACCATGACACGATCCAACGCCGACGCGCTGCTGGCCGGCAACCGCCTGACGCTCGCCGGATACGAGGCGCAACACTTCGGCTGGTCGGTGACGGCCAAGGTCGCGACGATCACGCTGAACCGTCCGGAGCGCAAGAACCCGCTGACCTTCGAATCATATGCGGAGCTGCGCGACCTGTTCCGGCAACTGGCCTATGCGACCGACGTGAAGGCGGTGGTGATTCACGGCGCGGGCGAGAACTTCTGTTCCGGCGGCGACGTGCACGACATCATCGCACCGCTGATCGATCTGCCGATGCCGGAACTGCTGCTCTTCACTCGCATGACCGGCGATCTCGTCAAGGCGATGCGCCACTGCCCGCAACCCATCATCGCAGCCGTCGACGGCGTGTGCGCCGGCGCGGGCGCGATTCTCGCGATGTCGTCCGACCTGCGACTCGGCACCGCGCGCAGCAAGCTCGCGTTCCTGTTTTCGCGTGTCGGCCTCGCGGGCTGCGACATGGGCGCTTGCGCAATATTGCCGCGCATCATCGGCCAGGGGCGCGCCGCTGAACTGCTCTTCACCGGCCGCTCGGCGAGCGGCGACGAAGGCCATGCATGGGGCTTCTATAACCGCCTCTGCGAACCGGCCGCGCTCGTCGAAGAAGCGCAGAAGCTCGCCGCCGATCTCGTCGCTGGTCCAACTTTCGCGCACGGCATCACGAAGAAGATGCTGCACCAGGAATGGAGCATGAGCATCGACGAAGCGATCGAATCCGAAGCGCAGGCCCAGGCTATCTGCATGAGCACACGCGATTTCGAGCGCGCGTACAGTGCGTTTGCCCTGAAGTCGCGTCCGGTTTTCGAGGGAGATTGAGTTGAGCGCCGACAATCAAATGGATTTGCATAGTGCGCTTGCGTGGCCGTTCTTCGAGCCGCGTCATCGCGAACTGGCCGCCGGCATCGAAGCCTGGTGCCGCGCGAATCTCGCGCACGAAGACCACGCGGACACCGATGCGACCTGCCGCCGTCTCGTGCATGAACTGGGCGCCGCAGGCTGGCTGAAATATGGCGTAGGCGGTGTCGCCTACGGCGGCCACGGCGACACGATCGACACGCGCGCCGTGTGCCTGCTGCGTGAAACGCTCGCCAGGCACTCGGGCCTCGCGGATTTCGCGCTCGCGATGCAGGGGCTCGGCTCGGGTGCGATCTCGCTCGGCGGCACGCATGAGCAAAAGACGCGCTATCTGCCGCGCGTCGCGAACGGCACGGCAATCGCCGCGTTCGCGCTGTCGGAACCGGAAGCGGGCTCAGACGTCGCGGCCATGGCGCTGTCGGCCCGTGAAGACGGCGACGCTTACGTGCTCGACGGCGACAAGACATGGATCTCCAACGGCGGCATCGCCGACTTCTATGTGGTGTTCGCGAGAACCGGCGAAGCGCCGGGCGCGCGCGGCATCAGCGCATTCATTATCGATGCCGATACGCCGGGGCTCGAGATTGCCGAACGCATCGACGTGATCGCGCCGCATCCGCTCGCGCGTCTGCATTTTGCGGGCGCTCGCGTGCCGCGCAGCCAGATGCTCGGCGCGCCCGGCGAAGGCTTCAAGCTCGCGATGCGCACGCTGGATATTTTCCGCACGTCGGTGGCCGCTGCGTCGCTGGGCTTCGCGCGTCACGCGATGGACGAGGGTCTCGCGCGGGCGTCGTCGCGCAAGATGTTCGGGCAGACACTCGGCGATTTCCAGCTCACGCAGGCCAAACTCGCACAGATGGCGTTGACCATCGACAGCAGCGCGCTGCTCGTCTATCGCGCCGCGTGGCTGCGCGATCAAGGCGAAAGCGTCACGCGCGAAGCGGCGATGGCGAAGTGGCATGCGAGCGAAGGCGCGCAACAGGTGATCGACGCCGCCGTGCAGCTTTTTGGCGGCATGGGTGTGCAAAGCGGCACTGCCGTCGAAATGCTGTATCGCGAGATCCGTGCACTGCGCATTTACGAAGGCGCGACCGAAGTGCAGCAGTTGATCATCGGCCGCGATCTGTTGAAAGCGCATGCCGCCGCCGGAGCACCACGCTAATGAACGCGACCTTCGAGCGGCCCGTGCGAATCCGCTTCTCGCATTGCGATCCGGCGGGCATCGTGTTCTTTCCGCAATATCTGGTGATGACCAACGCGCTGGTCGAGGACTGGTTCAACGAAGGCCTGCACATCGACTATACGCAGATGATCGCGCAGCGCCGGGTCGGTTTGCCGATCGTCAAACTCGACTGCGAGTTTTCGCGGCCGAGCCAGATGGGCGAAACGATCATGCTGACGCTCGGCGTGAGCGCGATCGGCCGTCGCTCGATCAGCATCGAGATCGTCGGCCATTACGGCGGCGAAATCCGTTTTCGCGCGAAGCAGGTGCTGGTGACCACGTCGCTCGAAAGCGGCACATCCATCGACATTCCCGCCGACATCGCGAGCGCGCTCGCGATGTTTGCCCCTCAACCCGAATCCATCGAGGCGCATCGCTCATGAAACAAGCTCTCCTTCCCGCCGGCTGGATCAAACCGCGCGGCTACGCGAACGGCGTCGCTGCCAGCGGCACGCAGGTGTTCATCGCCGGCCAGATCGGCTGGGACGAACAGGCGCAGTTCCGGACCACCGACTTCGCCGCGCAAGCCATCCAGGCGCTCAAAAACGTCGTGGCCGTGCTGCACGAAGCGGGTGGTCGGCCCGAGCACCTGGTGCGGATGACGTGGTACGTCACCGACAAACGCGAGTATCTCGCGGCTCTGAAAGACATCGGCCGTGCGTTTCGCGAGTTGGTCGGCGACTACGACATAGCGATGAGCGCGGTGCAGGTCGTCGCGCTGATCGAAGACGAAGCGAAGGTCGAGATCGAAGCGACCGCAGTGATACCGCAGTAAGCATCGAACGAAAACAAGCCCACGCAAGCCACCCAAGCCAACCGAAGCGCATTTAGCCGGCTCAACGCCCGGGAGACCCGAGATGGAACCGTCAGCACACGTCGATACTTTCGCGCGCGACAATCTTCCGCCGCAGGACCAGTGGCCCGTCTTTCTGCTCGACAACCCGGACGTCGCCTATCCGACGCGCCTGAACTGCGCGGCCGAGCTGCTCGAGCGGACCATCGAAGCGGGTCATCGCGACAGTCCGGCGATCTGGTCCGAGGTGGACGGCGCGCCGTGCGCCACCACCTATGGCGAACTGCTCGCGCTCGTCAATCGCAGCGCTCACGTGCTGGTCGACGAAATGGGTTTGCAGCCTGGCAACCGGGTGCTGCTGCGCGGGCCGAACACATTGCAGATGGCCGTCGCCGCGCTCGCGGCGCTGAAGGCGGGTCTGGTCGTGGTGCCGACCATGCCATTGCTGCGCGCGAAGGAACTGAAGCAGATCATCGACAAGGCGCAGATCGGCGCGGCATTGTGCGACGCGCGCCTGACCGAAGAACTGGCGCGCTGCGCCGATCCTCGGGACGAGTTCTACTGCGCGAGCCTGAAGCAGACGCTTCTGTTCCACGATGACGCCGCCGATTCGCTCGACACCCTCGCGGTCAACAAGCCCGACCAGTTCGCCGCATGCGACACCGCCGCGGACGACGTCTGCCTGATCGCCTTCACGAGCGGCACGACCGGCTCGCCGAAAGGCTGCATGCACTTTCATCGCGACGTGCTGGCGATGTGCGATCTGTTCCCGCGTCATGTGCTCAAGCCGTCGTCGAGCGATGTGTTTTGCGGTACGCCGCCGCTCGCGTTCACGTTCGGCCTCGGCGGCTTGCTGTGCTTTCCGCTGCGGGTAGGCGCGTCCACGGTGCTGATCGAGAAGCTCACGCCCGAGACTCTGCTGCAAACCGTCGAACGTTTTCACGCGACCATCATGTTCACCGCGCCGACCTTTTACCGGCAAATGGCGCCGCTCGTCGCGCGCCATGACATGTCGAGCCTGAAGAAGACCGTATCGGCCGGAGAAGCGCTGCCGGATTCCACACGGCGGCTGTGGCACGACGCGACCGGCATCGACATGATCGACGGCATCGGCGGCACCGAGCTGATCCACATTTTCATTTCGGCGCAGGGCGAGCAGATTCGTCCGCATGCGATCGGCCGCGCGGTGCCCGGCTACGTCGTGCAGGCCGTCGACGACGCGATGCAACCGGTGCCGCCCGGCACGATCGGCAAACTCGCGGTGCGCGGGCCGACCGGCTGCCGCTATCTCGCCGACGAGCGGCAGGCGAAGTTCGTGCGCGACGGCTGGAATCTGCCGGGCGACTCGGTATATCTCGACGAGGACGGCTACGTGTTCTACCAGGCGCGCGCCGACGACATGATCGTTTCGGCCGGCTATAACATCTCCGGTCCCGAAGTGGAGAGCGTGCTGCTGCAACATGATGCGGTGTCCGAATGCGGGGTCATCGGCGTGGCGGATGAAACCCGCGGACAGATCGTCAAGGCGTTCGTCGTGATCAACCCGGGTTATGAGCCGGATGACAAACTGGTCGCGCAACTGCAGGATTTCGTGAAAAATAGCGTGGCGCCGTATAAATACCCACGCGTCATCACGTTCGTCGAGGCACTGCCGCGCACCGAAACCGGCAAGCTCAAACGCTTCGAGTTGCGCACGATGACTTAACCAACTTCCTGCGCAACTATTTTGCGTGGGACTGGAGTAAGCGCTACAGCGCTAACTCCGATCGACTCGCTAGTGCGTGGGATCGGAGTAAGAGCTTTGCATGGGACCGGAGTAAGTGCTGAAGCACTAACTCCGGCCGACAGCTAAAGCGCTAACTCCGATCGACAGGAGACACACCGCATGGCCGCATCTTTCATCGAAGTCGTCGCCCAGGATGGCAGCCGTTTCAACGCCTACGTCGCACGTCCGGCGCAGGGGTCGGGACCAGGCCTCGTGCTATTGCAGGAGATCTTCGGCGTCAACAACACGATGAAGGCGACCGCCGACCTCTACGCCGAGGAAGGCTATGTGGTGCTGGTGCCGGATCTGTTCTGGCGCATCAAGCCGGGTATCGAACTCGGTTACGGCGACGCCGATATGCAGCAGGCGCTCGGCTATCTCGGTCAGTTCGACGTCGATCTCGCCATCGACGATATCGCCGCGACCGTCGCCGCGTTGCGCGCGATGCCCGAGCAGGCCGGCAAGGTCGGCACGGTGGGCTACTGCCTGGGCGGCAAGCTCGCGTTCCTGAGCGCCGCGCGCACCGACGTCGACTGCGCGGTCAGCTACTACGGCGTCGGGTTGGAAGCGCATCTGGATGAAGTGCCCGCCGTGCGCTGCCCGATGGTGTTCCATTTCCCCGAAAACGACGCGCACTGTCCTCCCGCCACGCGCGAACAAATCAGCGCCGCATTGCGCACGCGCCCGCAAATCGAGCAGTACGTGTACCCCGGTTGCGATCACGCGTTCGCCGCGCCCGCGCGTCCGCAGTACGACAAACCCGCCGCGATGATGGCGTATTCGCGCACGCTCGCGCTGCTGCGCAAGGTGCTCGGTCCGGTCTACGATCTCAACGCACTGTGGGAAGCGCACTGCTACCACGAATTCGCCACGCGCGACGTCGACGCGGTGATGCCGACCATGGTCGCCGAGCCCTACGTCAACCATGTGCCGACGATGACCGGCGGCGTTGGTCATGACAGGCTCAAGCGCTTCTACACGCATCACTTCGTCAACTCGAATCCGCCCGATACGAAGCTGATTCCGATTTCACGCACGATCGGCGCGGATCGTATCGTCGACGAATTCATTTTCAGCTGCACGCATAGCTGCGAAATCGACTGGCTGTTGCCGGGCGTCACCCCGACCGGCAAGTATTTTGAAGTGCCGATGCTGGCGGTGGTGTGCTTCCGTGGCGACAAGCTTTACAACGAGCACATCTATTGGGATCAGGCTTCAGTGCTTGTGCAAGTGGGCTTGCTGAACCCAGAAGGGTTGCCGGTCGCCGGAATCGAAAGCGCGCGTAAGCTGCTCGACGAGACCTTGCCGTCGAATGAGCTGATGGGCAGCAAGGCGCGGGTTTGAACCGCGTGAGCCGGATGAGCCAGAGAGGGAGGCGAGGTGCGACTAGAGCCACACCTCGGCACAACCTGCCTATGATGTGACGCTCCACTCGCCAACGTCCATCGACCCATGCTGACCGTCCATCATCTGAACAACTCACGCTCGCAACGCGTGTTGTGGCTGCTCGAAGAACTCGGCGTGCCGTGCGAGATCAAGCGTTACCAGCGCGATCCGAAAACGATGCTTGCGCCGTCCGAGTTGCGCGCGGTGCATCCGCTCGGCAAGTCGCCCGTCATTACCGACGACGGCGTGACCATCGCGGAGTCGGGCGCGATCGTCGAGTATCTGGTCGGCAAATACGGACAGGGGCGTTTTGCGCCCGCACCCGGCACGGCGGAACGGTTGCGCTACACGTACTGGCTGCACTACGCGGAAGGCTCGGCGATGCCACCGCTGCTGCTCAAACTGGTGGCGTTGCGCATCGCAGGCGCGCCGATGCCGTTCTTCGCCAAACCGATCGCGCGCAAGATCGCGGCGACGTTGCAATCGAGTTTCATCGACCCTCAGCTGAAATTGCACCTCGGCTATATCGACAAGGAATTGAGCGCGACGGGCTGGTTCGTCGGCAATGACTTCACCGCCGCCGACGTGCAAATGAGCTTCCCGCTCGAAGCCGCGACGGCGCGCGGCGGCATGGAAGGCCAGTTGCCCGCGATAGCCGGTTTCCTGAAGCGCATTCACGCGCGGACGGCGTATCAGCGTGCACTCGAACGCGGCGGCAAGTACGAGATTCTCGGCGGCGACTGACGCGGTTGGGCGCGCGGGATTTCGCAGTCACGGTGACTGTGCATAGCGGGGTTTCGTAGTGTGACGCGAAACTCGGGGATGCTAGACTCAAAAATCCCATTGCTCTCGACATATGGCCCGCGGTCCGCAAGCGGCGGCACATCCCTCCGCGGGTCGAGTCCCTTGAATCCGCGCGACCGCGGCACAGGAGCGCACACATGACCCATTCCATTCACGGCAGACAACGCTGGCTGGCGCTGATCGTCCTATGCCTGGGCGTCTTGATGATCGTACTCGACACCACGATCGTCAACGTCGCGCTGCCGTCCATCGCGGGGGACCTCGGCTTTACCGAAACCTCGCTGGTCTGGGTAGTCAACGCGTACATGCTGACCTTCGGCGGCTTTCTGCTGCTCGGCGGACGGCTCGGCGATCTGTACGGACACCGCAAGCTGTTTCTCGGCGGGATCACGCTTTTCACGCTGGCGTCGCTCGCTTGCGGGATGGCGAACTCGCAAATCCTGCTGGTCGGCGCACGCGCCGTGCAGGGACTCGGCGGCGCGGTCGTCTCGGCGGTATCGCTGTCGCTGATCATGAATCTGTTCACCGAACCCGGCGAGCGCGCAAAGGCCATGGGCGTGTACGGCTTTGTCTGCGCGAGCGGCGGCAGCATCGGCGTGCTGCTCGGCGGCCTGCTCACCAACCTGTTGAGCTGGCACTGGATCTTTCTCGTCAATCTGCCGATCGGTGTCGCCGTGTACGCAGCGTGTGTCGCGCTGCTGCCGTCCGCTCGCGGACATGCGCACGGCGAGCGGCTCGACGTGGCCGGCGCGGTAACGGTCACCGCGTCGCTGATGCTGGCCGTCTACGCGGTGGTCAATGCCAATGAAGCGGGCTGGACCTCGGGTCAAACGCTCGGCTTGCTGTTCGCCGCGCTCGCACTGCTGGCCGCGTTCCTGATGATCGAGGCGCGGGTCCAGCATCCGTTGATGCCGCTCGGCCTGTTCCGCTTGCGCAATGTCGCGATCGCGAACGTGATCGCCGTTCTGTGGGCGGCGGCGATGTTCGCGTGGTTTTTCATCTCCGCGCTATACCTGCAGCGCGTGCTGGGCTACCGGCCGTTGCAAGTCGGGCTCGCGTTTCTGCCGTCGAATCTGATCATGGCGTTTTTCTCTCTCGGCCTGTCGGCGCGCGTGGTGATGCGCTTTGGCCTGCGCCGTCCGCTGGCGGCGGGTCTGCTGCTCGCGGCGTGCGCGCTCGCGTGGTTCGCACGCGCGCCGGTCGACGGCAACTTCGTACCCGACGTGCTGCCCGCCATGATCCTGCTCGGCGTCGGCGCAGGCATCGCGTTCAATCCGATGCTGCTCGCCGCGATGAGCGATGTCGATCCGGCCGATTCGGGCCTCGCGTCCGGTATCGTCAATACGTCGTTCATGATGGGCGGCGCGCTTGGGCTTGCCGTGCTCGCGAGTCTCGCGGCCGCTCGCAGCGACGCGCTGCAAACAGCGGGGAGCGCGACGGCGGCGCTGAATAGCGGCTACCACGTGGCGTTTGCGTTGGGCGCGATTTTCGCTGCGGCGGCTGGCGTTCTTGGCGGCTTGCTGTTGCGGCCGGGGCAGCCTGGGCAGCCGGGTGGCGCCGGTGCTCATGGCGTGCCGGTATCGTCGGAACCTGCGCGCGCTACCGGCGACGAGGCGGCGACCGAGAACTGCTGACCTGCGCGCCGCCACGCGAAACTCGCAGCAAAACCGCAAGCGCGATCAAACGCGGAGCCTCGCCGGTGGCTATGCTGGCTTCATGCTGACACGAGAGCCGATATGAACCCGGTCGGAAAAGCGCTCTGGTTTATCGAAAGCCATTTTGCAGGCGAATTGACGCTCGACGACATCGCCCAATGCGGGTGCGTGTCGCGCTTTCATCTGGCGCGCGCTTTCGAGGCGGCCACCGGGCTTTCGGTGATGCGCTACGTGCGCGCGCGCCGTCTGAGCGAGGCCGCGCGACGGCTCGCCGACGGCGCGCCCGACATCCTCGCGGTGGCCATCGACGCCGGTTACGGTTCTCATGAAGCATTTACCCGCGCGTTTCGCGAGCAATTCGGACTCACGCCCGAAGCGCTGCGCGCGCGTGGCCGGCTAGACAACATCACCATCGTGGAGCCGATCAAAATGGACGAAACCCTCCTCACGCATCTGGAGCCGCCGCGCTTCGAAGACGGCAAGCCGTTTCTCGTCGCGGGTCTGAGCGAGCGCTATACGTGCGACACCAGCACGGCGATTCCATCGCAGTGGCAGCGCTTTGGCGCGTACTTCGGCAAGGTGCCGGGCCAAGTGGGCAGCGTGGCTTACGGCGTGTGCTACAACGCGGACGACGCGGGCAATTTCGACTATCTGTGCGGCGTCGAAGTCAGCGATTTTTCGGCGTTGCCGGCGGAATTGAGCCGCGTGCGGATCGCCGCCCAAAGGTATGCGGTGTTCAGTCATCGCGAGCATATCTCGGCAATTCGCCGCACATTGAATACGATCTGGAATCAGTGGCTGCCGGCGTCGGGGCATCTGCCTGCGGATGCGCCGAATTTCGAGCGGTATGGCGAGCAGTTTGATCCGGTGAGCGGGATGGGTGGATTGGAGATCTGGTTGCCGTTGAAGGGATAAGTAGGATAGGACGAACATGGCTGAAAATGGGCCGGAGCGGCCATCGCCGGTGAGTCGAACACCGCGCGATACGAAAGGTCGCTTTCGGGAAAAACGTTTTGTCAGCGATCCAGACGGTCGCGTCGAACGACCGCTTTCCGCGCGCGGGCGCACCAGCAATGAGGCGCACCAGACCGGCGAGGCTCTTTCGATTCGACCCAGAGGGCTCAGAAAGTCAACGGACAAGTTATCCGAAAACCCGAACCCATGCCGCCCGAAGGCGTCGCGCACGGTCTTCGAAAAGATATGATGCAACCAACGTCAAGAGACCTGAAACAGCACCCGTCACGACGTGCTCGACATAGGGGATGCGGGAGTGACCCGGATGCGAGTAGGCATCGCCTAACGTTGTCAGGAAGCCGACGACCAGCGCATTGCCGTACCGATGCCCGTAGAGTCTCGCCGCAGGCGTGAAGGTCAAAAGTACGGCCAGGAGCCCGGTGAGCAGACCTGTATGGAGTGCAATCGTCCAGTGGGCAAGGCTCATGATATTGCCCCAACTCCCCGGCATGCAGGTCATGCACGCGCTGGTCGGCTGCCAGAAACGCTGGATAAATAGCCTGACGCGGCGCTTCCACTCGGTTGACACGATGTATTTCCCATCAATGCCGCTTTCACGGCCGACGCCACCATACGTACCGTTGAAGCAGCTTCCATGTCTTTTGACCAGCTTGCCGGGCTCGTCATGGATACGTAAATATGCGCGCCGTCGAAGCGGAGCAATAACGCGGACATGACGGAATACTACACCGCGAAAGGGCGGCTGCCGTTTAGGCCGGGACCTGAATTCGGCCCGCGCGTTTGTCGGTGCACCCCATCGAGACCGGCATCGAACGAGCGCTCCCGCACCGAGTCAGTTTCCCGCCTCAATCCATTTCGGCCATTTGGTGGTCCGCTGGATCAACGTCCGCCTTTGGCGTGAAAGACGACGCCTCGAGGCTAGCCGCGGTGGCTGCAACGGTGGCGCTTTCCAGAGCCGTCATGCAGAAACTTGTACGGAAAACAAATTCCGAAAGCCAAGAGCGCTGCCAGATCGCAGTGTGGCATGACTCGCCTGCGGGTTAGGATTGCAGCCGCACCGGCCTGCCCCGAAACATCATGGTGGTGGCCGACACGGCCTGCTTTCAAACGCCGTCTCGAAGCGACTGCTCCATCAAGCTCGCGATGCCATAAGCGGCGGCAGCGCCGCCAGCCGCAAATGCTCGACACCATCCGCAAAAGCCAGCGTCGACTGCCGCCCGTCGCGCAGGCGGATGCTGATCGTCCGGTCACGCTCGTCGCGCGAGCCCAGTGCGACCAGGATCGGTACCTGCTTCTCGCGCGCATCGACGATCTTCTTCTCCAGCCTCTCGGGCCGGCTGTCGAGGCACGCCCTGATGCCCGCATCGTCGAGCGCGTGCATCACTTCTTGAGCGTAAGCCGCATTTGCTTCGCTGATCGTCGCCACCACGACCTGCTCGGGCGCGAGCCACACCGGTAGCCAGCCGTTGTGATGTTCGAGCAGCATCGCGATGAAGCGCTCCATGCTCCCCAGCACCGCGTGGTGGATCATCACCGGCCGCTCGCGCTCATTGCGCTCGTTGACGAATTCCGCGTCGAGCCGTTCGGGCAGCACGAAGTCGAGCTGGATCGTGCCGCATTGCCAGCGCCGTGCGCGGCTGTCCGTCAGATGAAACTCCAGTTTCGGCCCGTAAAAAGCGCCCTCGCCTTCGAGCACGTTGAACGCGAGTCCTGCCGCGCGGGCCGCAATAGCCAACGCGTGTTCCGCGCGATCCCACGTTGCATCGCTGCCCGCTCGCGAAGCTGGCCGCGTCGCGAGCGCGACCTCGAACGCCGAAAAGCCGAGGTCCGCATAGACCGAGCGCAACAGCGCGCAGAAGCGCCCCACTTCCGCTTCGATATGCGCGTGCGAGCAGAAGACGTGCGCGTCGTCCTGCACGAAAGCACGCGTGCGCTTCAGTCCTTCGAGCGACCCCGACGGTTCGTCGCGATGGCAGGCGCCGAACTCGCTATAGCGAACCGGCAACTCGCGGTATGAACGCACGCGCTGCTTGAACACCTGCACATGGCAAGGACAGCTCATCGGTTTCAGGCAGAGCGCGCGCCCTTCTTCGGCCTCAGCGAGGGAGTACATCGCCGCGCCGAACTTCTCCCAGTGACCGCTCTTTTCCCACAGCGAGCGCGCCAGCAACTGTGGCGTGCGAATCTCGCGAAATCCCGCGCGACGCATGCGGGCGCGCACATAATCTTCCAGCACGCGATACAACGCCCAGCCGCGCGGATGCCAGAACACCATGCCGGCACCGTCCTCCTGTTGATGGTAGAGATCGAGTTTATTGCCTAGTACACGATGGTCGATGTCATTCACAGTCATGCTCCGTTAGCTCGAATACCGTCGGTAAATCGCCGGCGGATCGTTGATGGATGCCGCAAACGGAGAGCCAGAAACGCCAAAGGCCCCGTCCGTTTCCGGTGGGGCCTTTGGTGGGTTGCCACTGCTACCCTTGCTGCTAGCGCGCGCAACCTCCAGACGACCCGCCTGTGAAGGTGGTCGTCGTGGTAGTGACGGCAGCGAAGGGAATCAAGTGAAAGTCCATGGATCGACAGTAAGCGATTTTGTCAGCGCGCGTCAACCGCTAACGCGGCAAATACTGCGCACAAGCTGCCTGCATAGCTGGCCATAAGCGTGCGATAAACGCTACGATGTACGTCCGATCCGAAGCCGACGCGTCCTCGCCCGGCGTCGATCCACCATCCAACTCATCGAGCACTTTGCCTTGACTATTCACATCCGCCCCGCCACCACCGCCGACGCAGCGCTGATTCTTCGCTTCATCACCGAACTCGCGGTATACGAAAAAGCCGAGCACGAAGTCGTCGCCTCCGCCAAAGACATCGAAGCCAGCCTGTTTTGCGCAGGCGCTCCGGCCAGGTCGCTCATTTGCGAAATGAACGGCGAGCCGGTCGGCTTCTGCGTTTACTTCTTTTCGTACTCCACGTGGCTCGGCAAACAGGGGCTTTATCTGGAAGACCTCTACGTGTCACCGGCATCGCGCGGCAGCGGCGCGGGCAAACAGATGCTGCGCCACCTCGCGCAAATCGCGTGCGACACCGGTTGTGGCCGCTTCGAATGGAGCGTGCTCGACTGGAACGAACCGGCGATCGGTTTCTATGAATCGCTCGGCGCGAGCGCGCAAAGCGAATGGGTGCGTTACCGGTTGGCGGGCGGTGCGCTGAAGGCGTTTGCCGAAGGCGCCAACTGACGCAGGAGATAGCGGCGCGAACTCGTCGCGCCGCTCGAACACAAGACGAAGCATCGCTTCGATGCCAACAGGCGGCTCGACGCGTGCCGCCTGCCGCTCATCAATCCGCCGACGCGGCGCTCGCCGGCGCGACCTCGAACGCGTCGCCGGTCGCGAAGAACGTCCCGCCGGCCACGTAATGGCAGGTGCGCAGTTCGGGGTCGTCGCCGAAGTGCCAGCGGTTGTTTGAATACACGCGGCTGTCCGCATACGCGGCGACCACTTCGCCGATGATCAGATCGTGACGCTGGCTCTCGTCCGGAATCACCTTGCACTCCATCCAGGTAATGCAGCCGGCCAGCATCGGCACGTCGATGATCTGCGCGGGGAAGGGGTCGAGGTCGAACGCGGAGAACTTGTCGAGTTCGACGCCCGCGTGGCTGCCGACCGCCAGCGTCTGCGCGGCGAATCCGCGGGTCGGCAGTTGCAGGCCGAACACGCCGCTCGCTTCGATCAGTTGCCGCGTGAGCGTGCGGCTGTCCACCACGACCACGACCTTCGGCGGGTTGAAGTCGAGCGGCATCGCCCACGACGCCGCCATCACGTTCGAGCGGCCGCCGTGCGCGCTGGTGATGATCGTGACCGGTCCATGATTGAGCAACTGCGTGGCCCGCGACAACGCCACGGGTTCTCGGGTGACTTTCATAAGTGCTTGCTTGCGTCTGAAGGGATGAGGGGATTGTAGCGGCGTCATGACATGACGGCGCGGGTGCGGTCATTCGGCGCTACCTGCCCGCGCCGTTTCCAGGCAAGAATGTGCGACCACCGGAAAGTGAGGAGAAGCCATGCGCCTTGTATGCCTGCATACCGCCGACAGCAACATCGCCGTGTTCGACGCCGCGGCCCGCGCCATCGGCTCGCCAACGCTCGAACTGACGCACGTGGTTCGCGCGGATCTGCTCGCGGCCGCCGAGCGAGACGGCGGCTTGACCGAGGCCGTCGCAGCACAAACGCAGGCGGCGCTGCTCGCGCTCAGTAGCGGCTCGCACGCCGTGTTGCTCACCTGCTCGACACTCGGCCCAGCCGTGGATGACACGCTCGCCAAACAGTGCGCTCCGACTCCTGTCTTGCGAATCGACGCAGCACTCGCACAGCGCGCGGTGGCAAGCGGCGGCAAGGTCGTCGTGCTATGCGCCGCGCCGACCACGCTCGAACCCACGACTAGCCTCTTCCTTCAGGCCGCGACGGGCACCGCCGCGCATGTCGACGTTCAACTGGTCAGCGGCGCATGGGATCTTTTCAAGGCAGGCGATTCGGCGGCCTATCTCGCGACGGTCGCCGCCGCGCTGGACTCCGCCTATGCAAACGGCGCGGATATCGTCGCGCTCGCGCAGGCCTCGATGGCAGGCGCGGCGGAGCGCGTCACGCGCGGCGCGACGCCGCTGACCAGCCCGCAAGCTGGCCTGCTCGCCGCTATCGACGCAGCGGCGCGCGCCGCCGAAGCGCAAGAACAGAAGTAGAGGAAGAGGGAAAGCAAACGCGCTTCAGGACGGCAGCCCGCAAGCCGCCGCCCCGCGCATCTGTCAATGTGGCGCTTTGCCGTTGGGCACCGCGTCGAGCGGTTTGTGCTGTTCTTCGCCGAGCCCTGGGAAGAATGCGTTCCAGGCGGCGCGTACACCTTGGGCCGCGGTGGCCTCGGCGCCGATGGATTCGGCCTCACCCTCGGCGGCTTTCGATGGATCGGCGGACAAGCCGCGCCAGTGCGTGAAGACCAGCAACGGTTTCTCGGTCCAGATGCCGTCGCCAAATTTCGCAAACGCCGTGTCCCCGCTTGTCAACTGCACCTCGTACCAGCCGTCACGGACGGGCGTGTGGGCCGCAAGCTCAAACCACGGGGTCGGTTCGATTTCCTTCATGTCGTCTCCGGTCGGATAAAGCGTGATAGAAAACACGATCAAGGCATTCTTCATACCCGCGCCTGACAGCGGCCGGCACCGCCCGCACGCGATGTTGCAATGCGGTGCGCCGGGTATGACTTGCGGGCAATTCGTCGACCTCGAACATCTCGACCTCGCCGCGCATAAACGACACGATAGCGCGACATGGGCCACGCGGACAAACGTAAAAACTTACTCGCGCAGCGTCGCGCCGGGGACGGCCGCCGAAGCGGCTTTCGACGCGCGCGGCGGCTTGCCTTCCAGTTCGCGCGCCAGCCCGGCCAACGTGTCGATGGCGGGCGCGAGGCGCTCGGCGGGCGTGTTGCCGTAGCCGATCACCAGCCCGTTCGTTTCCGCGCGCGGCTGCAGCGCGAAGCCGGACAGCGCGCGCGGATTGAGCCCCTTGGCACGCGCGCGTTCAGCGACGGTTCGATCAGCGAGCCGCGGCGGCAAACGCAGCGTCAGATGCATGCCGCAATCGCCACCCAGAATTTGCGCCGACGCGAAATGCGCGATGAGCGCATCGCGCAACGCCTGCTGGCGCTCGCGGTACAACCGCCGCATGCGCCCCAGATGCCGCCCGAACTCGCCGCTTTCGATGAAATGCGCGAGCGCCAGTTGCTCCAGCCGATGCCCGCCGCGCAGCATCTCCTGCAACGCGACGGCTGCGTGCGCGGCGATCGCGCGCGGCAGCACGACGAAGCCGATGCGCAGCGCCGGAAACATCGTCTTGCTGAACGAGCCAACGTAGAGCACCGGCGCATCGTCGACGAGGCCTTGCATGCTGGCGATCGGCTCGCCGGTGTGGCGGAACTCGCCGTCGTAGTCGTCCTCGATCAGCCACGCGCCGCAGCGCCGCGCCTGCGCGATCAACTCGAGACGACGCGCCACCGACAACACCGCACCCGTCGGGTACTGATGCGCGGGCGACGTATAGATCAGCCTCGGTGGATGGGCGCGCCATGCGCCGGGCGGCGCGGCCATGCCTTCAGCGTCGACGGGGATCGGCAGCGTGTTCAGATCGCCCAGGTTGAAAGCGGCCTTCGCGCCGCGATAACCCGGGTCCTCGACCCATGCGACATCGCCCGGATTCGTCAAGAGTCGCACGCACAGGTTCAGCGCCTCCTGCGCGCCCTCGGTGATCACCACCTGCGAGCCCTCGCAGCGCACGCCGCGCGCCATCCGCAGATGCGCGGCGATCGCATCGCGCAACGCCGGTTCTCCCGCCGGCGTGCCGTAGCCGAGCGCGAGCGGCAACGCCTGGTCCATCGAACGTTCGAGCGCGCGCCGCCAGGCGCCGAGCGGAAAGCGGTCCAGCGCGGGCGTGCCGGGAGTCAGCGAGAAAGTGTTGTCGGCATGCGTGCGGGTCGCGGCGAACTGCGCGACGCGCGTCGCGTAGGCGACGCTGGGCACGGCGGGCGGAACCGGCGGCTCGCCGCGCGCGGCCGGGCTGGAGAGCGGACTCACGCGCGTACCCTTTTTATCGGCGACCACGTAGCCGACGGCGGCCAGGTGCTCGTAAGCGATCACCACCGTGTTGCGCGACACGCCCATCTCCGCCGCCAGCAAACGCGACGACGGTAACTGCGAACCCGCAGGCAACCGTCCCGCGAGAATTGCCTGCTGCAATCGCTCGATCAGTTGCTTCTGCAGCGGCGTGGGCTTTGCGCCGGGCGCCGCTGCGGGCGCATGGACGAGCGGACCGATGATCTCGATCATGGCAGCTGGACCTATCAAATGGGCTGATCGTGGATCTTTTGAACATACCACGTTTGCCGTATCGTTGAGCACATCGACGATCATTCACGAACTTGACGAACGAGAGGAGAGCAGACATGGAACCCAGACGCAATGCGTTCGACCAGCCGATCGACGCGCCCGTGCCGGGCTGGAACGGCGCCCAGCCGCCCGGCCGCGAACCGCTGACGGGTCGCTATTGCCGGATCGAACCGGTCGACGTAGAACGTCATGCCGGCGAGCTGTACGACGCCTACAGTTCGGCCTTCGATGGCCGCGACTGGACCTATCTCGCGGTCGGTCCATTCGACAGCCTCGCGTCCTACCGTGAGCACCTGACGCGCGCCGCCGCGTCCGCAGACCCGTTGCACTATGCGGTGATCGACCTGGCAAGCGGCAAGGCGGTCGGCACGCTGGCGCTGATGCGCATCGACCGTGCGAACGGCGTGATCGAAGTCGGCCACGTCACGTATTCGCCGCGCCTGAAGCGCACGCGCATCGCCACTGAAGCGATGTTCCTGCTGATGAACGAGGTGTTCGACAAGCTCGGCTATCGGCGCTTCGAATGGAAGTGCGATTCGTTGAACGAGCCGTCGCGCGCGGCTGCGTTGCGCTATGGCTTCACGTTCGAAGGGATCTTCCGCCAGGCGATCGTGTATCGCGAACGCAATCGCGATACCGCGTGGTTTTCGATCATCGACAGTGAATGGCCCGCGCTGCGCTTGAGCTATACGCGCTGGCTCGACGCCGGCAACTTCGATGCGCAAGGTCGGCAGGTTGAGCGACTGGTGGATTTGATTGCGCGGCAGAGGGCGGCGGCCTGAGATGAGCACGCGAGCGCGGCGGTGAAGCGGGCGTGGCGGACGGCGCTCGCCGCGGCACCGCCACCCGTGGCATGCGACGCACCCTACACTGCCCGCATACGCTTGCGCGAGTCAGCGCGACCACGTCGATGCGATAAGCGCGTCGGCAACGGCATGCGCGATTCGGGCTCCTTGCCACGCCCGCCACTTCTTAGCCGATGAAACCCCGCCTGCGCTATCTCTGCGCACTGCTCGTCAACGTCGCCCTACCCTGGCTCGCCTACCGGCTTGCCGTGCCGCACTGGGGCCAGCTCGCCGCGCTGCTCGCGTCGGCTGTGCCGCTGATTGCGTGGATGAGTTGGGACCTGCTGCGCTACCGCCATTTCGACGCGCTCAGCGCGATCGTGCTGGCCGGCGTCGTGCTATCGGTTCTTGCCAGGCTCGTCGGGGGCGATGCGCGCATGCAGTCGATCGAAGACCCGATGGTGTCGGGCATGATCGGCGCGTCGTTCCTCGCATCGCTCGCGCTGCGGCGGCCGCTCGTTTTCTATCTGGCACGCTCGACGATGTCGCGCGAGGATCATCGCAGCGCCGAGAGTTTCGAGAAACATTGGCGCGAGCGCCCCACGCTCGCCGCCTATATCCGCCTGATGACGCTCGTGTGGGGCGTCGGCATGGTGGGCGAGAACATCCTGCGCAGCGCGATCGTCTGGCAATGGCCGAACGACCCGCGCTCGGCCCTCGCATCCAATATGCTGCGTTACGGCGTCTATGCCGGCCTGACGCTGTGGACTTTCTGGCTACGCCGCCGCATCAAGCAGGACGCGCTGCGCTATCCAGAGGACGAGGCAGCTTCCGTCAACCGGCTCGCCAGCCCATGACCTCAGCCTTCACGCCAGTTCGAGAAATCGCGCGAGACACGGATTGCGATTCGCCGGCGACCACGCCAGCACCTGCTCGATCTGCGGTGCGTCGACCAGCGGCCTGAACACCACGCCCGCGAGTTGCGCCTTGCGCATCGACGAGGGCACCAGCGCGACGCCCACACCTTCATCGACGAGACTCAGCACGGTCTGCTGCAATTGTACTTCGAAGCGGATATCCGGTTCGAAGCCGCCGGAGCGGCAATGGTCGAGAATCGCCGCGCGCAGACTCGGCGCGACTTCCTCGGACGCGAGCACGAACGGCTCGCCCGCCAGCTGCCCGATCTTCAGACGCCGCGCGCGGGCTCGCGGATGGCTGCGCGACAGCGCGACACACAGCGGCTCGCGGAGAATCGTGCGCATGACGAGCCCCTTGTCCGGCACGTTCGGGAACATGATGGCCGCGTCGATCTGACCGGCGAGCACCTGCGCGGCGAGATCGTTCGATACGACTTCACGCAAATTCAACGCGACCTCCGGATATGCAACGCCGAACACCCGCGCATAGCCGGGTACGACGCTGTACGCCGAACACATCGTGAAGCCGATCGAGAGCTTGCCTGCATCACCGTGCGCGGCGGCCTGCGCGTTGCTGACCGCCTGTTCCACCGCCGCGAGAATCGCTTTCGCATCGGCGTAAAAGCGCTCGCCGGCCGCGGTCAACGTCACGCTGCGCGGGCTGCGCTCGATCAGCGTGACGCCAAGGCTCGCCTCCAGCGCCGCCAGTTGCCGGCTCAACGGTGGCTGCGATAGATTCAGACGCGCCGCCGCGCGGCCGAAATGGCGGGTCTCCGCGAGCGTCACGAAGTAACGCAGCGCCTTGATGTCGATCACAATGCACTCCCGTCGGCCGACGATGCAAAAAAGGTATCGTCGAAGCGATAAAACAGTATTGGATTGTATCAACGCAAGCCACTACGCTGGCGGGTTGTCCTGTCCGCTCGCACTTCTTGCACCGATGTTAGCCACCCTCGAGATTCTGCTTCCCGTCTTCGGCCTGATTTTCGCGGGCTTTGCGTGCCGCCGGCGCGGCGTGCTCGGCCCGAATTCCGCGTCGGAACTGAACCGGTTCGTGGTCTGGCTCGCGCTGCCCGCTTTGCTGTTCGACACGATGGCGCACGCCACCTGGCGGCAGTTGTACCAGCCGGCCTTCGTCGCGACGTTTTCGATTGCATGTGTCAGCGTGTTCGTGTTGATCCTCGCGACGCGTTTGCTCAGTGGCCGTCATCTCGCCGACGCCAGCGTCGATGCGATTGCCGCGTCGTATCCGAACACGGGCTATATCGGCTTTCCGCTCGGCATGATCGCGTTCGGCCAGGCGAGCCTCACGCCGACCACGATCGCGACGATCCTCGTCGCATGCGTGCTGTTCGCGTTTGCGATCGTGCTGATCGAAATCGGCTTGCAGACCGAGCGCACGCCGCACAAGCTGGGTTTGAAAGTGCTGCGCTCGCTCGCGCGCAATCCGCTGATCGTATCGCCGCTGGCGGGCGTGCTGTTTGCCAGCTTGCACGTCGCGTTGCCCGCTAGCGCGGAAACGTTTCTGAAGCTGCTGGCCGGCGCGGCCAGTCCGTGCGCGCTGGTGAGCCTCGGGCTGTTTCTCGCGGAGAAGCGGCCGACCGAAACCGGCGCGGGCGGCATCTCGCTGCTGCTGACCGGCGTCAAGCTGCTGGTGCAGCCGGCGCTGGCATGGTGGCTCGCGGCGCGCGTCTTCGGACTCGCGCCGATGCTGGTCGAGATAGCGGTCGTGCTGGCCGCGCTGCCTACCGGCACCGGTCCGTTCATGCTCGCCGAGTTCTACGAGCGTGAAGCGCATATCACTTCGCGGACGATTTTGTTGTCGACGGTGGGATCGGTGGTGACATTGTCGGTGCTGCTGGCGGTGATGGGGCATCGCACCTGAGGCTCTGCGTAGTGCGCTCAAATAGGTCGCCTGAGCGCTGGCCGGAGTGTCGCTGCATCTCATGCGCAGGGAATTGGCTCTCACCTCAAATACGACGCGCGACCGCTATCGCTGCGGCATGCGACTCTGCGGTGACCCGCACCTCGCGCTATGCTTCGCACACGGGCCAGCAAGGTCCGCGACCCTGCTACGCGAAGCGCGACCCGATCCGCCGTGCCCAAAGCCCGCCCACCCGAACTCCCCGACGACGCCAACGCCAGCTCGCTCGCGCGCCACTATCCGCGCGGACTTCGCATCGACCCGCACTCGCACACGTGGGCGCAGGTGCTGTACGCGGTGTCGGGCGTGATGTGGGTCGAAGTCGGCCGCGAAGCGCTAGTCGTGCCGCCCCAGCGCGCAGTCTGGCTGCCGGCCGGCACGCTCCACTCGATCCACATGATGAGCGAAGTGGAGATGCGCAACCTCTATCTGCACGAGCGCAATGTCGGCCACCTGAGCCGGCGCAGCGATGTGTTCGAGGTCAACGGCCTGCTTCGCGAACTGATTACGTCGATAGCCGAACATGAGCGCACCCGCGCGCGCGATCAAACCTATCTCGACGCCGCCTATCGTCTCGCGATGCTGGAGCTCGCGCACGCGCGGCGCTCGTCGCTGCGCATCGCGCTGCCCGACGCGTCGGACCGGCGGCTCGAAGCGCTGTGCCGCGCGGTGATCGACAACCCGTCGAACGCGATCAGCTTCGAGCAGCATGCGGCATCGGTCGGCGCGAGCGTGCGCACGCTTGCGCGCCTATTCTGGCGTGAACTGGGCGTCGGCTTCGCCGAATGGCGGCGTCAGGTGCAACTGGCGGTGGCCTTGTCGGCACTCGCGCAGGGACGCCCGGTCGGCAGTATCGCGCGCTCGCTCGGGTTCCAGCCGAGCAGCTTCAGCGATATGTTCCGCCGCGAGCTGGGTGCGCCGCCCACCGGCTTCGACCCGGGCGGCACGCTGAGCGAGGCGGTGGAAGGATCGCCGGAACACGCCCAAAGCCGCCAGCGCTGAAGTCTCGACACCGCTGCGACCCTCTCGTCGCGCGTTGTCCGAAAATCGAAAGTCCTCGTCCTGACGTCTTGATGTGAGCCACCTAGACTACGTTGATTGCACTGCACGCCGCAGCCCAGCATCCACCCGGAGTCCCACTCGATGAAAGCGATCCAGTTCAAATCCTTCGGCACCCCCGAGGTGCTCGACTACGTCGATCTGCCCACACCGCAAGCCGATGCCGACAACGCCGTCGTGCGGATCATGGCGGCCTCGGTGAATCCGAGCGACGTCAAGAACGTATCCGGCCATTTCGAACACACGGTCTTGCCGCGCACGCCGGGGCGCGACTTCAGCGGCGTAGTGGTAGACGGCCCGCAAGCGTGGCTGGACGCCGAAGTGTGGGGCACGGGCGGCGACATCGGCTTCACGCGCGACGGCACGCATGCCGAGTTCATCAAGATTCCGCTCGCCGCGCTCTCGCGCAAGCCCGCCACGTTGAGTCACGCCGAGGCCGCCGCGATCGGCGTGAACTTCGTGGTCGCATGGCTCGGCACCGTCGAGTACGCGCAATTGCGCGCGGGCGAAACCATCGCGGTGATCGGCGCGGGCGGGGGCGTCGGCGGCGCGGTGGTGCAGATCGCGAAAGCGCACGGCGCGCGCGTGATCGCAGTCGATCGTCAGCCGCTCGACGCGACGACGCCAGCCGGGCGCCTGATCGACGACTACGTGCCGTTCGACGAACACATCACCGAGCGCTTGCGCGAGCTGACCGGCGGCGCAGGCGCCGAGGTGGTGTACGACTCGGTCGGCGGCGTCGCGTTCGAGACCGCGCTGAGTCTGGTCAAACAGCGCGGCCGGGTGCTGGAAATCAGCGGCACGGGCAAGCGCCGCGTCGAATTCGATCTGATCGACTTCTATCACAACGAGACCCAATTGCTAGGCGTGGACAGCGCGAAGCTGGGCGTCGCGGAATCGGCGCCGTTGATGACGGCGCTGGTCGAAGGCTTCGAGACCGGCAAGCTGACGGGGCCGGCCATCGCGCAGGCGTTTCCACTCGAACGGGCCCGCGCAGCCTATGAGGCAGTGGCCGGCGGCACGCGTGGCCGCGTCGTCATCCGCATGTGACTGCCGTCGCGACCGGCGGGCGTGACGGCCCGCCTATTCCCAAGGAACATCGAACATGAAGCCGTATCTGGTCTCGCTGGCCGCGGGCGTGGTGGTCGGACTGCTCTACAGCGTGATGGACGTGAAGTCGCCCGCGCCGCCGACCGTCGCTCTGGTCGGCCTGCTCGGCATGCTCGGCGGCGAGCATGTGATTCCGCTCGTGCGCACATTGCTCGCATCGGGCGCGCATTGAAGGACCTGCGCTTTTCTCCAACTGCGACTTTTCCATCGCCGCGCGTCACACGCTAAGATTGAGGCCCCCGGGCCCGCGCGCCGCCCGGTGACAATGGAAAAGCAGTGCCTTGGAGAACCGGATGTCTGAAGAATATGAAGTGCATGGTCCGCACGACCACGCCGTCGAGCACGCCGCTCATCACGACGCGGATCCGTTTGCGAGCCGCATGGCCGTGATGACGGCGATCCTCGCGACGATCGGCGCGCTCTGCGCGTACCAGAGCGGCAACAGCGAAAATCTCGCGCTGTTCTACAAGAACGAAGCCGCGATCAAGAAAACCGAAGCATCGAACCAGTGGAATTACTACCAGGCCAAGGGCGAGAAAGAAAATCTCGCTGAACTCGGCGCGGCGCTGTCGGCCAGCAATAGCGACGCTCACGCGAAATTCCTCGCCGACGTCGACAAATATACGCAGCAGAAAGTGCCGATCCGCGAGAAGGCCGAAGCGATCGAAAAGGAAGTCGTCGAAAACGACAACCGAAGCGAAGCGTTGCTGCACGGCCATCACCGCTGGGCGCAGGCCACGCTGCTGATCCAGGTTGCGATCGCGCTGTGCGCGATCACTTTGCTGACCCGCAAGAACTGGATGCGCAATCTGTCGTTCCTCGTGGCGGCAGCGGGCGTGCTGACTGCCGGCGTGGCGTTTTTCGGGGTTTGAATCTGCGCTTGAATCTGCTTCGGACATCTGTCAGCGCGCGCGTTCACCCAGCGCGTCGCGCCACAGGGTCCGCAACAAGGAGTGTCATATGGTTGATGGTTCCGCCGTTCTAGGCGTGTTCTCCGTGTATATCGCCGGCGTGGTGATCCCGGGGCCGAACTTCGTCGCGGTCGCGCACAAGGCGGCATCGGCCACGCGCTTCGAAGCGCTCGCGGTGGTTGCCGGCATCGTGCTGGTCAATCTGTTCTGGGCGAGTTGCGCGATTCTGGGCGTGGGCATCGTGTTCGCCGCGTTCCCGTGGCTGGCACTCGCGGTCAAGGTGGCCGGCGCCGCTTATCTGATCTGGTTCGGCGGCCGGCTGATCGTCAACGCTTCGGCGGGTCAGCCGGCGTCCATCGTAAATGCGCCGGCTGGCGGCCTGCGGCAAGCGTTCGCGCAAGGCTTCGCGACCAACATCGCGAATCCGAAGTCGATGGCGTTCTTCGCTGCGGTGTTCTCGTCCGCCGCGCCCGCGCATGTGAGCGTCGGCACGTTCGCCGCCATGCTCGGCATGGTGTGCGTCGTCGCGAGCGGTTGGTACGGCTTCGTCGCGCTCACGCTGTCGCACGCGCGGATTGCGGCGGCGTACCGGCGCGGCAAGGCGTGGGCCGATCGCGTGTGCGGCGGTCTGATCGTCGCATTGGGTGTGCGTCAGTTGATCCGCTAGCTAGCTGGCTATCAAGCGCTTCCATGCGCGAGGCCGCGCGCACGTTCGAGCAGCAACTCGCGTTCGCGTGCATTGCGCGTCATCCCGGCGGCGCGTTCGAACTCGGCGCGCGCTTCTTCCACGCGCCCTAGCTTGACCAGCAGATCGGCGCGCACGCTCGGCAGCCAGTGATAATTCGCGAGCGCCGCACCAGCGGCGAGCGCGTCGGCGATCTCCAGTCCCGCAGCCGGCCCGAACGCCATTCCCACCGCCACCGCCCGGTTCAACTCGACCACCGGCGACGGCGCCACCTGCGCGAGCGCGTCGTACAACGCAACGATCTGCGTCCAGTCGGTATCTTCGGCGCGGTGGGCACGCGCATGACAGGCGGCCAGCGCGGCCTGCAACGCGTACGGACCGCTCGCGCCGCCCAACGCATGCGCGGTGCCGAGCGCGGCGAGGCCGCGGCGAATCAGCAGCGGGTCCCAGCGGCTGCGATCCTGATCGAGCAGCAGCACCGGCCGGCCCTGCGCATCGGTGCGCGCGCGCATGCGCGATGCCTGAATTTCCATCAACGCGACGAGGCCGTGTACCTCGCTTTCATCCGGCACGAGACCGCTCAACACGCGGCCGAGCCGCAGCGCTTCCTCGCATAGCGCCGGACGCATCCAGTCGTCGCCGGCCGTGGCCGAATAGCCTTCGTTGAAAATCAGATAGATCACCTGCAGTACCGACGCGAGCCGCGCCGCGCGCGCGTCCGCTTGCGGTACCTCGAACGGCACCTTGGCCGCCGACAGCGTGCGCTTGGCCCGCACGATCCGCTGCGCGATGGTTGCCTCAGGTACGAGAAAGGCGCGCGCGATTTCGTCGGTGGTGAGCCCGCCGAGCAGGCGCAGCGTGAGCGAGACGCGCGCATCCGTCGACAGCACCGGATGGCACGCGGTGAACACCAGCCGCAGCAAGTCGTCGCCGATATCGTCGGCGCGCGCAGCATCGAGGGAATCGACGAAGTCCGGCACGACGTGCGCCTCCAGCGCGTCAAGGTCGTGGCCCAGCTCCGTGCGCTTGCGGGCGCGCAGCGCTTCCTGCCGCAAGCGGTCGAGCGCGCGGTTCTTCGCGGTCGCCATCAGCCACGCTCCCGGATTGTCGGGCACGCCGGCCTCGGGCCAATGTTCGAGCGCGGCCACCAGCGCGTCCTGCGCCAGTTCCTCGGCGAGCCCGACATCGCGCACGATCCGCGCGATGTGGGCAATGACCTTCGCGGATTCGATCCGCCAGACTGCCTCGATGGCACGATGGGTGGCCTGTGTCGTCACGGCCTCAACCCGCTGCCTGCGCGTTCGGGTCCATGTAGATCAACTCCCAGATGTGTCCGTCGATATCCTCGAAGCCGTGTCCGTACATGAAGCCGTAGTCCTGCGGCGCACGCGGCACCGCGCCGCCCGCGGCGAGCGCTCGCGCGACCAGCGCATCCACCTCGCCGCGGCTTTCGCACGACAAACCCACCAGCGCCTCGGTGCTTTCCTTCGGATTGCAAAGCGACTTGCGCGTGAAGGACTTGAACAGGTCCTTGACCAGCAACATCGCGTAGAGGTTGTCGCCGAGAATCAGACAGGCCGCCTGCTCATTGGTGTAGCGCGGCTCGAAGCTGAAACCGAGTGTGCTGAAAAATGCCTTCGACCGCTCGAGATCGTCGACGGCGAGGTTCACGTAAATCTGCTTGTGCATGATGGAGTCCATTCGTCGGATTGCGGGTCGGCGGGCCGCGCGGGTCGCATGAGTCGCACGGTCGGCTCGCCAAGCTTCGACTCAGCGGCGCGATGCTTCGAGATTGCGGAACCGCTCCAACTCCGGGCCGGGCTCGAAGTCGTCGAGTTCGAACAGTTGCCGCACTTCGATTTCGCCGTCGGCCTGCTCGCCGAACGGCGCGGGAAAGCGCCGCGCCCACTCCATCGCTTCTTCGCGCGAGCGCACCTCGATCAGCGTGTACCCGGCGATCAGTTCCGTCGTCTCGGCGAACGGGCCGTCGACGATCGTGCGCTTGCCGCCGCTGTAGCGAATGCGCCAGCCTTTCGAACTCGGCTGCAGGCCGGTCGCGTCGAGCAACACGCCAGCCTTGGCCAGCTCTTCGTGATACGCGGCGATCGCGGCCATCAGGGACGGCTCCTGCATCTCGCCGGCTTCGCTGGCGGACGTCGCTTTTACGAGGATCATGAAACGCATCGACGTTGCTCCTGTTCGTGGTGACGGAGAGAGCCGCCCGGATTGGCTGGCTTCTTACTCACACGACGAGCAATGCGTGGCCGGATCGACATGCAACCCCGCGCCCCAGGGAAAACCCCCGCACAACACAGCCGACGCGCGGCACGGCCTACATGAAACAAGGCCCGAGCTTGCGGACTTCGACCGTGCACCACGACGCCGCCGGGCAGGCCTGCGCGATCGCCACGGCTTCTTCACGGGTTTCGCAGTTGAGCAGGAAGAAGCCGCCGATCATTTCCTTCGCCTCGGCGAACGGGCCGTCGAGCACTTTCGGCTGGCCGCCGCGAACCTGAACGCGTACCGCGTCTTTCTGCGACGTGAGTGATTCGACCGCGACCAGTTTGCCGCGCTCTTTCAGGTCGGCGGCGAAGCGCACCATCTGGTCGTACACTTCGCGCCCCGCGGCCTCGCCGCGTTCGACGCGTTGATTCGGGGGTTCGACGATGAGCAGCATGTAAGACATGACGTCTCCAATGGATCACGCCGCCCACGTAAAGGTCCGGCGGGTTCGTTCCGGCAGAGGCTGAACGACAACCGGCGCGCTTGCGGCGAATAGGTGGGAGCCAGTCTAGCAAGCAGGGATGACTCCGGCAAACCCGGTCCGGCGCGGGCGCGGTTGCGGCGGCCCGTTGCTTACGGAGATTCGTAAGCAACGCACTTTGCGCGGATGGGCTTTTGAAGCGCGCCACGTTAGCGGCGCATTGAAGTATTCTCCGGACTCGCTAAACCATGCGGTGAAATCGCCGTTGATCAACGAGCAAGGGGCGGTCGAGTCTCGTGAAGGCGCAGAACCTCGCGTATCCGGTGACGTCGGTGCAGATTCAGACGACCGCTCTGGCGGCCGGCGGAACGACCGTCGAAGTTCACGGCGCTGACATCGGGCGGCTCACGGCTGGTGCAGTTGAGCGGCGGGCAGAATGGGACCGCGTACTACGACATCACGAGGTACAACGACTGACGTGCGTGGCGCGGCGCTCGCGCGCCGCCCACGCGCCGCTGAAAACAGAAAACGCCCCACAGGGGCGTTTTGTTACGGGTTTGTCGAAAGCAAGCTCGCGCGACTCAGACTGCCGCTTCCGAAATAGCCTGCACTTGCGCAGAACGCATCAAGCCTTCGATCATCCTCGCTTCCGCAGTCGCGATCTCGCTCAACGACGCCACCGACAATTGCCCGTCGAGAATCGCAAGCGCCGTGCAAAGTCGCGCGTATTCATCCTCTTCGAGGGTCCAGCGGACTTGCGCATGTTCACGGGCGTCGAGCCCAACCAGCGCCGCATGCGCGCTTTCGATGTCGCCGAGCACGCCTTCACCGAGTCCGATACGCGCCAGCTCCTGCGACACCAGCAGATGCCGGCTCAGTGTCGTGTGCAGATTGCGCGAGCCCTGGCCGCGCCGGAATGCGTCGAGCGCCGCATAGCCCTGCAGAAGCATCACAGCGGTGACCGGCTCGTGCGCCGTGCGGCTGTAGGTCAGCGCGCGCAACAACGGGGACATGGCCGACTGGCCGCGCTTGCGGGCTCGCGATTTACTGGACATAGGGATTCAGGCTCCTTCATTCACTCCCTGCGTGACCGCCGAATTCTCGTGCGCAACGCGGGATGCAATTTCTGGATATCGGTTCAAATCCGTCGAATACAAGTCACGCAATGTGGGCCGGCGAAAAAAAACCCTGTTCCGATGACGGAACAGGGTCGACAGGATGGAACAGTCGTACATGCGCGTGGATGCCTGCCGACCAATAGCCATCAACCTGCAAAGCTGTTGCTACTTGAATTGCTGCTGCTCCTACTACTACTACTACTGCTACAGCTACTGCTACTGCTACTGCTACTGCTACTGCTACTGCTACTGCTACTGCTACTGCTACTTCTACTTCTACTTCTACTTCTACTTCTACTGCTATTTCTACCGCGAAAGCTGCTGCGTCAAACCACTACTTCAAGGTGCTGCCACTGCCACTGCCACTGCAAAAAGCTGTTGCTCTCTGAACTGCTGCATTACAGCCCGGTCCTTCGCCTTCGACTACTCCTGGCTGCAACCCCTGCTGATTCGCGCCCGATCGCATGGATCGCGCGTTGTGCGCATTGCTTCTACTTCCTACTGCGTTACTGCCCTGCCGTGTTCGACTTCGACCACCACGGCAAACTGCCATCAACGGTACGGTTCAAAACAACGCGGGGGGAAGACCGCGTCGATGGGCTCGGTGATTTGTCGCTCCATGGAAAACAGTGTATGCGAGCGCCTCCGGATGCAATTGGCCGAAGCGAGGGGCATTGGCGGGCTAATTTGCCGAATCGATGTAACAGGGATTTCGTCGGACAGGCGCGGCGCCGGTAACTTCGACCGGTTAGGTCGATCACAGGTTTGTCGGCAGGCAGATGAAAGAGGAGGGAGTGGAAACGCGCGCTTGAAACATGCGAGCGTGAGCAACGCGACGGCTAGTCAGCAGAATGGGCACACTCGCACCGAATGCGCGAACAGCCGCGCGAGCGACGGCACGTTCGCCATCGCTCGTTCAGCTTCGCGTATTGCGAGTCTCGCACACATCGCGATGCAAGACCTCGCGCAGAAGAGTCGCATCAGGACCATCAACCGCGCGCAGTGAAATCGCTTATCGTCAGCAGTACTTTCTCGCCCGGACGTGCGAGCATCTTTCTTTCCGCGACTGCCGTGATGCGTTTGCGTCCATCCGCGAAGGCCTTCAGCACGCGTGCCGCGCTAGCGTCGTGCTGCAACCAGAAGTGCTGCTCCAACGCTTCGCGCGTGACGGCGCATTCGAGATCCCGTCCACGCGTCGACAGTTGGAAGATCACCGCACGTCCGTCTGCCGAGACGCTGGGTTCAAGCTCGACAATCTCCATAGCCCACCTCGCAAAGTTCGTTAAGCCGCTCGTCATGTGGACGAACGTCACTGCAAAAACTGAATGAAAACGCAGACCGTCCGCCGCTTTGTTTCGACTGAGCAATGCGCGCTATTGCGTCGTCGCCATCCTCGCATTGAACGATGCGCGAAGCGGTGCGTGAATCGACAAATACGCCGACGCACCATTCGGCGAACCTGCAGCCGCGCGACCGGGCTCATCAGTGGGTGCATCAACAGCCAATTCGTCAGCCGACACACGCATCGGACCGCTCAACCCGCGTGGCCGCTTCGCGCAGAACTCATGCAACAACACGGTGAGGCCCGCAGTCAAACTTTCTGTCGTCGCCAGCGTTCGATTGCGCACGCCGCGCGACACGCAAACGCTTGCGAGCCATCAATGCGGCGGCCTCAGTTCATGACACAGGCCGCGTGTGTCCGCGAAACGCAAACACCCGGTGTCAGGATAAAAGACGAGCGTGACGGCTTTGCCATCGACTTCGCGCGTGACAGTGTGTGGTTTCGTTCAGCATTTTTCGTTATGGTGCCAGGTGGGCGCCGTTCGTCGGCGGTTCGGCAGCGCGAGCGCGAAGCATCGAACCGGCGCGCGCCGGCAATCTGCGCAGGAGGCAAAAGCAAAGCACGTGCCACCGGGGGTTGGCAACATCGGGCTTCGCGTAGCGAGTCTGACGCAAACGCCGCGAACGACGCATTCGGCAAGACGCTAACACCGGCGGCATTTGGAACGGCGCGCCTCGCCGTGCGTCCCTCTCGTCAGCGTCAACACCCGACCCAACGGATAGCCGTTCGCGTCGAACCCGAAAGCGCGCGAGCCGAAACATCACCGCGTGGTAAAAAAGCGCTGCTGGCGCGACAATTCACGACAAAACTTACTTGCCACCCGCGCGTGGCAACATCACCCCTATGTCCACTCGAGAATCTGGGTTGACCCTGCGTCCCGCGCTCGCCGACGACGAGCCCTTTCTGTTCGCACTACGCAAGGCCACGATGACAGAACACCTCACGCGCGCCGGCCAACCCGCGGACGACGCCGAACATCGCGCACGCCTGCTGCATCGTTACGATACGGCGCGAGTGGTCTGCGTCGACGGCGCGCCGGCCGGCTTGCTGAAAGCGCATCGCACCGATAGCGAGTGGGTGGTCGTGCAATTGCAGATCATGCCGTCGGTGCAACGGCGCGGCATTGGCGAACGCGCGTTGCGCACCGTCTTGCGTGCCGGCCAGGCCGATGCATTGCCGGTCACGTTGAAGGTGCTCAAAGGCAATCCCGCGAAACGCCTGTACGACCGGCTCGGCTTCGAGGTAGTCGGCGAAGACGATACACAGTTTTACATGAGGCGCGCACCGCGCGCGCCGGCGGAAATCGAAGCAGAATGAATGTCGGATAAAGACTGACGCAGCCTGACACGCAACAGAACGCAATGGACTCTGAAATGACCTTTCGCGACACCTCCGCCATCGAAAGCTGGCACGCCCACATCTATTTCGATTCGAGCAGCCGCGACGCCGCGTGGGCGTTCCGCGAGCAGATCGAAGCGCACTGGAACGACAAGCTGCAAATCGGCCGCTTTCACGAACGCCCGGTCGGCCCGCATCCTATGTGGTCGTATCAGCTCGGATTCGCCCACGCACAATTTGCCGACGTGGTCGGCTGGCTCACGCTGAATCACGGCGCGCTCGATATCTTCCTGCACCCGAATACCGGCGACGCCCTGCGCGATCACCGCGACGCGGCCGTGTGGATCGGCCGCTCGCATGAACTGGTGTTGAAGGCGTTGATGTGAGATTTGAGCCGGGTTTGATGTGAGCGGCGTTGCCCGCCGGAAACACGCCCGCCGCCCGCTCCCTCTCACATATTCGTATATGAACTGCACCAGCCGCGCGCAGCCACCTGCTTGTCGCCGAACAGCGTGCAGCCGCCATAGGCGTCCGTAGCCTTACCCTGGAACAGTGAGCAGTTGGCGCACGTTTGCCCTGCCGCGTAGCTGGGAAACTTGGCTTTGTCGACTTTCGACGCGTCCTCCACATAAGCGAGGGCTTGCGCCTTCGGGTCGGCTTCGCTGAGCCGGTTCGCGGTGTCGGCGAAAGCCGCACGGGACAGCACGAGCGATGAGCCGACGCCCACGCTCAGCATCAAAAAATGGCGGCGCGAAGTTTTCATAATGTTCCGAGGGATAGTGGGGGGAGAAGGGTCGCGCGTGTTGTAAGCCGCGCTCAATCAAGGAACTGCGTGAACCGTTCAACCGGTTCGCGCTCGGTGCGCAGCGTGTTGACGAGAGCGTTCTGGTCGGCGAAACCGAGCGACATGCCGCACACTAGCTGCTCGCCCTCCGGCAAGCCGAGATGTGGCGCCACCACCCGATGAAATGGCGTGAACGCGGCCTGCGGACAGGTGTCGAGGCCACGCCCGCGCGCGGCCGTCATGATCGCCTGCAGGAACATGCCATAGTCGAGCCAGCTGCCGCGCTCCATCACACGGTCGATCGTGAAGAACAGACCGACCGGCGCGCCGAAGAAGCGGTAGTTCTGCGCGTGCTGCGCATGCATGCGCCCCTTGTCACTCTTTTCGATGCCGAGCAGGCCATACAGATCCCAGCCGACTTTCCGGCGGCGGTCGATGTACGGCGACACCCACTGCTGCGGGTAGTACGGATACTCTTCGCGATATAGCGCGTCGCGTTGGGGGTCGTCAAAGGCCGCGAGCAGATCCCGCGACAGACGCGCGAGCGACTCGCCTGTCACCACATAGACTTTCCACGGCTGCGTGTTGGTGCCCGAGGGCGCGCGGCTGGCGGCTTCGAGAATGGCTTCGATGTCGGCGCGCGGCACCGGCGTGGGGAGAAAAGCGCGAATCGCGCGCCGCGTGATGAGCGCGGCGTCGACTGGATTGGCGAGGGTGGTCATCGGCGAATTCCGGCAGAGCCTGCAAAGTGGCGATCTGCGGAGATTCTAGCGCGAGCGGCGGCTTCACCGCAGTGGTGCACGCGCCGCGAGGCCGGCCGACCAACACCGTGCCCGCCGGCTCGCGTCTATCGGGCAAGCGCCCGCTTTTACATCAGTCCCATACAGACGGCGGCGGCGATCGATCCCAACACCAGCACCGCGCCGACCGTTCTGCGCTTGTTCAACTCCGTCCACAGCAGCACGCCGGTGAGCGACAACAGGATGAGGCTGCCCGCGAGCGTATCGATCAGCAGCACCCAGCCGACGCTCAAGCCCACGCCCTTATGCAGATTCGTCAGCATCGCGAGAAACGTGTTCTCGCTGCGCTTGACCGTCACATAGCCATTGCCGACCCAATACTCGGCCGACGTGCTTTCGCGCGGCGACGAGAAATTCAGTTGCCAATGCTCGGGCTGCAAGACGCTGCGCTCGCCCCACGCGACCGGATGCGCGGGCTCTTTCTGCACGCGCCCCGGATTGCCGACCAGCTTCAGTTCATACTTGAGCCACTTGGCCAACTCGCGCGGCGTGTCCGGTGCCGGTTGCGGCAACGGCAGCTGCAACACCGACACTTGCGGCTCGCCGGTGGAGACCCGTAGCGGCCCGCCGCGATGGTTCAGAAAGAACCCCGTGGTACCGAACAGCAAACCCAGCGCGGCGCCCCACAAACCGACCCAGCCATGCACCTTACGCAGCCACTTGATGAAGGTCGCGCGCCGCGAACGCTGCTGCCGCGACTTCGGTTCTCCGCTGTCGAGCCGCCGCGGCTCGCGCATCGCGTGGTCCATGTCGGCCGACGGTTGAATGTCGATAGTCTCGCGGACGCTCACGTTTCGCTCCAGGTACGCAATAGATTGTGATAGCAGCCGACGAGGCTGCGGCGCGCGGTGTCGTCGGCGTGGGTGGCGTTCAGGCGCTGGATCGCGGTGTCCATGTCGAACAGCAGCGCGCGCTGCGTGTCGCTGCGCACGAGGCTTTGCACCCAGAAGAAACTGGCGATGCGCGCGCCGCGTGTGACCGGCGTGACCTGATGCAGACTGGTGGCGGGATAGACGATCATGTCGCCCGCCGGCAGCTTCACCTGCTGCACGCCGTAGGTGTCCTCGATCACAAGTTCGCCGCCGTCGTATTCGTCGGGTTCGGAAATGAACAACGTGATCGACACGTCAGTGCGCAGCTTCACACCGTTGGGCAGCACGCGCACCGCGCCATCGACGTGGCTGCCGAACTGCATGCCGCCTTCGTAGCGATTGAAAAGCGGCGGATACACCTGATTCGGCAACACCGCGCTGATGAACAGCGGGTTGCGCTCGATCGACGCGAGAATCACATCGCCAAGCTCGCGCGCAACCGGCGAGTGCTCGGCGATCTGCTGGTTGCGTTTGACCGGCGCGCCCTGATAACCAGCGGTCGCGCGACCATCGACCCACGCGTCGCCGGCCTGTTCGAGCCGCTCGCGCACGAAGCGCAACTGCCCGGCGTCCAGTACCTTCGGAATCTGCAGCAACATAGTGTTTCCTTTGCGTCAGCTTGCCGTTGTCAAAACCAACAAGGCTACCGTATCCGCCCTGCGTGTATCAAAAGCGATAGTCGAAAGTCGCCAGCAGCGTGCGTCCGACCCCCGGCACTGAACGACCGCCGTCCGACGGAATCAGCGCGTCGAAGTATTCCTTGTTGGTGAGGTTCAGCAGGTTCAGGCGCACGTCGAATTTCTTCGCGTGATAGGCGGCGGTCGCGTCCCAGCGCGTGTAGCCCGGCACCCGCACGTAGTTCGTATTCGACGCGTAGCGCGGCGACATATAGATCGGGCCGCCGCCAATCTCCCAATGCGGAGTGATCGCGTAAGTGGTCCACAGCGTCAGCGTGTTGCGCGGCGTGTTGGCCGGCGTGTGCCCTTGCGTGCCGTCGAGCGCCTTCAGGATGACCGCGTCCATGTACGTGTAGCCGCCGAACACCTGCCACTTGTCGGTAATGTGTCCGGCCACGCCCGCCTGGAAACCGTCCACGCGGATGTCGCCGGCGAGTTCGAATTCGGTCGGCGAGACTTGCGTGCGGGCGTTGTCCATTTCCTGGCGGAAGAACGCCGAGGTCACCGAGAGATTGCCGCCAAGCAGATCCCATTTGCCGCCGACTTCATACGACTTGGTCGATTCCGGCGCGAGGTTTTGCGTCAGGTTCGTCACCGTCAGGTTTTCGAGCGACGGGTTGAACGACGTGCCATACGACACGTAGTACGACTGCCAGTCGGTGGGCTGGTAGATCACGCCCGCGCGCACACTGGTGAAGAAGTTGGTCTGGCTCGCGTAAAGCGGCGCGGTGATCGTGTTGTGGATCTGCGCCTGAAAGCGATCCCAGCGCAGGCCGCCGATCACCTTCCAGTGCTGGTTGAGCGACACGGTGTCGTTGATATAGGCCGAAAGTTCGTTTGCACCGGAGTCGGCGTAGTTGCCGACCGTGGTGGTCACATTGGACGGCGTGCTCATGATCGGCGGATTCAACATCGGCACGATCGGCAAATTGTTGCGCGTGTACGCCTGGTTCGAATAGCTGTCGTGACCGAGCTCGAAGCCGGCAATCAGGTCATGCTTGATCGGGCCGGTGTCGAACTTGTATTCGAGCATCGTGTCGTTGTAGATCGAGTGGTTCTCGATCACACGGTCGTGGCTCTGCAACTTGATGAACAGTTGCGACGGCGACAGCGTCGTGAAATTGCCGTTGGACAATGCGGTGCTCGACGACAGCGGCCCGGTCAGCACCGCTTGCGGCGCGGTTTCGCGCGCATCGGTCATCGAGTGCGAGAGCTGCGTCTGGTTGGTCAGCGTGAGCGCATCGGAGATCTTGTGCTTGATCCCGGCGGTGAAAATCTGCACGTCCTGGATCGTGCGGTCGTCGGTCAAGCCGTAGAAGGTGTTTTTCGGCACTGGCGCGGGACGGCCGTTCAACGCCTGGATGCCGTAGTCGGGCATGTCGTGATTGTGCTGGATCAGCGCGGACAGCGTCACTTCGGTCGGCGTGCCGATCCCGAAGCGAACTTCCGGCGCGACACCGAAGTCCTTGTTCTTCATCACGTCACGCGTCGAACCCAGGCTTTGACCGAATGCGTTCAGGCGGATCGCCGAGGTATCGGTCAGCTTGTGATTCACGTCGACGCTGGTGCGGTAGCGGTCGTCGGTGCCGATCATCGCCGAGACTTCCCCAAAGTCCTTCAGGCTCGCTTTCTTGCTGACCTGATTGATCACGCCGCCCGTCGAGCCGCGGCCGAACAGCATCGACGACGGACCGTACAGCACTTCGAGCTCGTCGAGGTCGAAGGTGTCGCGATAGTACTGGTTGCGATCGCGGAAGCCGTCCAGGTAGATGTCGTTCTGCGCAGTGAAGCCGCGCAGGTTGATGTTGTTGCCGATCTGGCCGCCTTCGGCCGCGCCGATCGTCACGCCCGGCGCATTGCGCAGCGCGTCCTGGAACGAGGTGGCCCCTTGTGAGGCCAGCACGGCCTTGTTGATGACGGTGACAGTTTGCGGAATATCGCGCAACGCGGTAGGCGTTTTCGCGCCGACAGTCGCACGTTCAGCCTGGAAGTCCTGTTGTTCAGCCTGCGCCTGGACGCCGATGGTCGGCAGCGTGCCGCTCTCGGCCACGGTGCTTGCCGCTGCGTTTGCCGCTCCGTTTGCCGAACCGTTTGTCGATTCACTGTCGGCCGCAGGTTGCGACGCGGATTGAGGAGCGGTCTGCGCGACAGCCGGTGTCGCAAATGGAATGGCAAAAGCTAGCGCTAACGCAGTCGCAAGCGGCGTGTGGTTGAACATGGAAATCCCGTCAGGTGTGCACTTGTCAAATTCGCATGTCTGAGATGCGATCAATGACAAATCTGCAATTGGCTGGCTTCCGGTCGTCTGACTGGCGCAGAAAGGACGGGGTGGCTGGCTAGTTGTTAAATGAGAATCGCTATCATTCCATATGGATTAAGGCGCATCAATCGCGCCCTGTGTTACATCGCGTAAGAAAATTGTTTCGGATTTTTACTAACGTATGGATATCGTAATTTTCATTCAACAGATGACTGAGTTTTATTACGTCACTGTAATGATAAGTACGCAGACAGCGAATAACGGCAGGCTAGCAGCCCAATTGACCCCTACTATTACCTTTCATTTCAATAACCTAACGCGAGGCTTGCAGACGACATCGAATCGCGACTCCGTTTATCCTTTTTGCAACACTGCATACCGCCACTGATCCGTTCACCTTCGGAGTTGACCATGCAATACCGCAAATTCGGCCGCACCGGCCTGACCGTTTCGCGCCTGTGTCTCGGCACGATGACCTTCGGCCTGCAAACCGAAGAAGATGTCTCGCATCGCATTCTCGACACAGCGGCGGACGCTGGCGTGAATTTCATCGACACGGCCAACGTGTATCCGCTCGGCGGCGACGAAAGTATTGCCGGACGTACGGAGGAAATCGTCGGGCGCTGGTTGAAGGGCAAACGCGAGCGCTTCATTCTCGCGACCAAGGCGGTGGGCAAGATGGGGCCCGCACCGTGGGATCAGGGCGCGTCGCGCAAACATCTTCTGGATGCCATCGACGCGTCGCTGCGCCGCCTCGGCACTGATTACGTGGACCTCTATCAGCTCCACTCCGACGATGCGAACACGCCGCTCGACGAAACGCTCGAGGCACTGGATGCGATCGTGCGCTCGGGGAAAGCGCGTTATGTCGGCGTATCAAACTTTCTCGCGTATCGGCTCGCGCGCGCGTTGGGACGCGCCGATGTGTTGCGCGTCGCGCGCTTCGTGTCGGTGCAGCCTCGCTATAACCTGCTGTTCCGCCAGATCGAGCGGGAGTTGCTGCCGTTGGCCGCAGAGGAACAATTAGCCGTGATGCCGTATAACCCGCTGGCGGGCGGCTTGCTGACGGGCAAGCACCAGTTGAACGCCGCGCCGACAACCGGGCGTTTCACCGAGAGCGTCGGCAAAGCCGGCTCGATGTACCAGGAGCGATACTGGCACCAGCGTGAGTTCGAGACGATCGAGCAATTGAAAGCGATCGTGGCGCCGACGGGCGAGTCGTTGACCCGGGTTTCTCTCGCTTGGGTGCTGGCCAATCCGCTCGTCACGTCAGCGATTATCGGCGCGAGCCGCGCGGAGCAGTTGAGCGATACGCTCGCGGCTTCCGAACTGGTGCTCGATGCACAGATCAAGACCCAGCTCGACGAAGCCAGCGTGCAATACCGTTGGGGCGACGCGGCGAGATAAGCCGGACGCCTCATCGCCCATACCGCAGCACCGTGCTCGTCGCGGCAAGCACATGGTCCTTGATGGCCGCGTGCAGCGCATCGCGGGTCAAGCCGGCGGGCAGCGCATCGGGTGGCAGATCGAGCGCATAGACCTGCGCGACGTAGTGATGCGGCACGTCCCCAACCGGTGGACACGGCCCGTAATAACCGGGACCGCCGGTCCGATTCGTGCCGGCGACGCTGCCGGGCGGCGCGGCGCCGCCCGCAGCGAGCGCCGCGGTCGACGGCGCGATGCCGTACTGCACCCAGTGCACGATGCCCAATCCCTTGGCGCCGTCGGGATCGAAAATCGTGACCGCGAAACTCTTCGTGCCGGCGGGCGCGTTACGCCATTGCAGCGCCGGCGACACGTTGCCGCCGCCGCAATTATTAGTGCTGGCCGCGTGGCTCGAATCCAATGTGCCGCCATCGGCCAAACCCGGCGACGCTACCGCGAACGCTTCCACCGCGTACCCATGCGCGGTTGCCAAAGCGAGCGCCGCACACACGCCCGCCGACAACAGGTGCCTTGCAATACCAAAGCCGCATCGAGTCACGTTGAACACTCCCTGATATTGGCCCGCAAATCGGGCGCTATTTGAATCGCCCCGTGCGTTGATTCGCTTCGGGCAATTGCCGAGTTTCGCGCACTGACAGCGGATGCCACAAGCGCGCGCCGCCTTCGATACCGGCATCGTTCGATACGGTCGCCACGTTCGCAGGCAACTCGAACTTCAGACGCGCCGCGTTGCCGCCGCCGATCCACAGCTTGTCGTAGTTCACGAGCGACTCCAGAATGCCGATCACCTGATGAACGCGCCGGTTCCAGCGTTTATTCCCCGCCTTCTCGCGTGCTGCCTCGCCGATGTATTCGTCGTATGCGACGCCTTTCTTGCTGACCGGGTGATGAGCGAGTTCGAGATGCGGCATCAACTCTCCGTCGCGGAACATCGCGGTGCCCGCGCCCGTGCCGAGCGTCAGCACGAATTCGAGGCCATGTCCTTCGATCGCAGCGAAGCCCTGCATCTCAGCATCGTTGATCATGCGCACCGGCAAGCCACCCAGACGCTGCGCCAACGAGTCGGCGAGCGCAATGTCATGCCAGCCTTCCAGGCCGAAGTGCGGCGCGGTGAGAATGCGGTTGTTGCGCACCACGCCCGGAAATCCGATCGACATCAGCGTGGGGGGCGCCTGTTCGACGAGCGGCGCGACCAGCTTCGCCAACGCATCGACCAACTGGTCCGGCGTGCACGGATGCGGCGTCGCCACCCGCACGCGCTCGGTTTTCATCTGGCCTTCCGAGTCGATGATCGCGGCCTTCAGGCCGGTGCCGCCGACGTCGATTGCAAGAATCCGCTCAGTGCTGCCCGTTACTTTCGTCTTGGTTGTTGCCACGGTGTCCCCCGATCATGTTGACGTTGATGAGCGCGTGTTGGCGTTACTTCTTCTCGACTGCATGCTGTTGCAATGGCCGCCATGCATGGCCGTCGCGCGCGAGCAGCGCGTCGGCCTGTGCGGGGCCTTCGCTGCCGGCCGCATAACCGCGCACGGGCATTGCGCCGCCGCTTTTCGGATGCAGCACGTCGTCCACCGCGCACCAGCTGGTTTCGATGCTGTCGGCCCGCTGGAACAGCGTCGCGTCGCCGAGCATGCAGTCGTATAGCAGCGTCTCATAGCCGACATTGGCGCGTTCCGCGAAGAAGTCGGCATAGTCGAACGAAGACTGCACCCCGCCGACCTGCATCACCGGGCCCGGTGTTTTCACATTGAAGTCGAAGCTCGTGCCATGCGCGGGATCGATGCGCAAGGTCAGCACGTTGGGCGTGAGCGCATCGACCGGCGTATCGCGGAACAGGCGGAACGGCACCGGTTTCAATTGCACCGAAATTTCCGTGCGACGCGCCGCCAGCCGCTTGCCGGTGCGCAGATAGAACGGCACGCCGGCCCAGCGCCAGTTTTCGACGAACACGCGTGCGGCCGCGTACGTCTCCGTCGTGCTGCCGGGCGCGACGTTCGGTTCTTCCTGATAGCCGACGCCCGCCGGGCCCTTTTCGTATTGGCCGAATACGACGTCGTCCGGAGTCAGCGGCTGGATCGCGTCGGAGATTTCCGCCTTCTTGTCGCGCACCGCTTCGGCGTCGAACGAGTTGGGCGGCTCCATCGCGACCATGCCGAGCAACTGGAACAGGTGGTTCGGCACCATGTCGCGAAACGCACCCGTCTGCTCGTAGAACTTGCCGCGCCCTTCCACGCCGATCGTTTCCGCCGCGGTGATCTGCACGCTGTCGATATATTCGCGCCGCCATATCGGCTCGAACAGCGCATTCGCGAAGCGCACCGCGAGAATGCTCTGCACGGTATCCTTGCCGAGAAAGTGATCGATGCGATAGACCTGCGATTCTTTCGCGTACGACAGAATGTGCGCGTTCAGATCGCGCGCCGACGCGAGGTCGGTGCCGAATGGCTTCTCGATCACGATACGGCGAAAGCCGCCACTTTCCCCGTCGCCTTCCTTCAGCAAGCCCGCCTTGCCGAGATGCTCGACGATCGGTTTGAAAAAGCGCGAGCCGACTGCGAGATAGAAGATCACGTTGCCGCCCGGCGACTGTTCGAAGACCTGCTTGAGCTTCGTGAAGGTGTCGTCGGTTTCGAACTCGCCGGCCATGTATTCGAGGCGTTGCGCGACCCAGTCCCACGCGTGGTCGTCAAGCTTGCCGGCGTGGAAGGTGCTGGCTTTGTCGGCGGCGAATTGCTGTAGTGACTTGTGCAGGTCTTCGCGCCACTCGCTCGTCTCGCGCTCGCCGTGATTGACGCCGATGATTTTCATCGCGCCATCGAGCAGGCCGTCCACCGAGAGGTTGTACAGCGCGGGCATCAAGAGCCGCCTGGTGAGGTCGCCGCCGGCGCCGAAGATCACCAGCGTGCAAGGTGGCGCGGGCCGTTTGCCGGCCGGCGACGGCGGCGCGTCATGCGGACTCGCGCTGACCTTGCAGCTCGGTGCCTGAGCGGCGGCGGAATGATCGGAAGCTGGGGCGTTCGGTGTAGTCGACATGGGATTCACTTGAGGAAGCCAATGGAACGGACGTGGCGATACATGAAAGACCACGCTTGAACCGACACAGTTCAAAAACGATCACGCGGCCCGCGCGGCATGCGCGTCGGCCGTGCTTACTACTTTGCTGTGGTAGCTGCGAGCGCGGACGCCAGTTCGGATGCTGGTTCGGGCATACGGGCCGGCGCGGTAGCCGGCGCCGACGCCGCAACAGGAATCGGCGCGCGTTCGGGCTCGCCCGCCAACGGCACGTTGCCCGATGCCGCCATCACCCTCGGTTGCAGCAGCAACGCAACGAGCCCGCTCCAGCCGGTCTGATGCGAAGCGCCGACGCCGCGCCCGTTGTCGCCGTGAAAGTACTCATGGAACAGCACGAGGTCGCTCGAGCGCGGGTCGGCCTGCAACAGCGGATACGCGCGCATCACGGGCCGCTCGCCATCCTTGTTCTTGAGAAACAACGTGGTCGCGCGGCGCGCCAGTTCATCGGCGATTTCGCTAAGCGAGAACTTCTGTCCCGAGCCCGTCGGATATTCGACGCGAAACTCGTCACCGTAATAGCGGTGAAATTCGTACAGCGATTCGATCAGCAGATAGTTGACCGGCATCCACACCGGACCGCGCCAGTTCGAATTACCGCCGAACACGCGCGTGTCGGATTCCGCCGGCAGATACTTGACGCAGAAACTCTTGCCGTTGTGATTGAACACGAACGGGTGATCGCGATGAAAGCGCGACAACGCCCGCACGCCGTGATCGGAAAGAAATTCGCTTTCGTCGAGCGCACGCCGCAGCAATGCTTTCATCCGGTGACCGCGCAGCAACGAGAGTAAGAGCGCGTTGCGCTTGCCGGGCTCGTTCCAGCGCGAGACCAGCTTCGCGAGATCCGGACGATGTTCGAGGAACCACACGAGCCGCTCGCGCAGACACGGCAAGCCGCCATGCAGACGCTCTTCCAGCACGTGCACCGCGAACAGCGGAATCAGCCCGACGATGGAGCGCACCCGCATCGGCATGCTGCTGCCGTCAGGCAGGCGCAGTTTGTCGTAGAAGAACTCGTCGTCGCTGTCCCACAGGCCCGTCTCGCAGCCGTCGTCGCAGCTCACGGCCTCGGCGATATACAGGAAGTGCTCGAAGAACTTCACGCCGATGTCCACGAACACATGGTTCGCATACGCGAGTTCGAGCGCGATCCGCATCAGGTCGAGCGCATACGCGGCCATCCACGCGGTGCCGTCGGCCTGATCGATGTGGCCGCCGGTCGGCAGCGGTGACGAGCGGTCGAAGATACCGACGTTGTCCAGTCCGAGAAAGCCCCCCTGGAAAATATTGTGGCCGTCGGCGTCCTTGCGGTTCACCCACCACGAAAAATTCAGCAACAGCTTATGGAACACAAGTTCGAGAAAATCGCGATCCGCCTTGCCGGTGAGCGCGCGGTCAATCTCGTACACGCGCCACGCAGCCCATGCATGCACGGGGGGGTTCGCGTCGCTGAGCGCCCATTCGTACGCAGGCAGTTGGCCGTTCGGATGCTGATAGCGGTCCTTCACCAGCAGCAGCAATTGACGCTTCGCAAACGCCGGGTCGATCAGCGCGAACGCGGCCGCATGGAACGCGAGGTCCCATGACGCGTACCACGGGTACTCCCATTTGTCGGGCATCGATACGATGTCCGCATTGCACAGGTGACGCCAGTCCGCATTGCGGCCGTGTTTGCGGCTCGCCGGCGGTTTGGGTTGCAGCGGATCGCCGTCGAACCAGCGTTGCACGTCATACTGGTAGTACTGCTTGGACCACAGCATGCCGGCGAGCGCCTGACGCTGCACGAGGCGCGCGTCGGGGTCGGCGATCTCGTGTTGCAGCGCGCCATAGAACTCGTCGGCCTCGGCGATGCGCTGCGCGAACACTGCATCGGCATCGAACTGCGCATCGTCCGGGGCCGACTCCGGACGCCAGCGCAAATACACCACGGCGCGGCCGTGCGGAGCGAATTCGAGCGCGGCATGCGCGGCGGCCTTGGTACCGGCATCGCGGCGTATTGCCTGCTGGTCGCCTTGGACGACATAGTCGTTGAAGCCGTCCTTGAACGGACCGGCGCCGTCCATGTGGAACAGGCGCTTCACATTGGTGTCGTTTTCGCAGAAGAGCCACGCGAGTTGCGGCGCGTCTTTCGACCACGCGGTCACGACGATCGGCTCATGACCATGCTGACGCCCAATCAAGTGCGTGTCACCGTTGTGGTCCGTGCCGGCGACCAGCGACGGCTTGTCCTTGTTCTCCTTCCACGACCACGAGTTGCGCGCCCAGATTTGCGGCAGCACATCGAGCGACGCAGCCTCGTCCGCGCGATTTTCGATCGTCACGCGCATCACGATGTCGTCGGGCGCGTGCTTCGCGTATTCGACCTGCACGTCGAAATAGCACAGATCGTCGAACACGCCGGTATCGAGAATCTCGTACTCGGGCATGTCGCCGCCGCGTCGAGCGTTTTCCTGCACCAGATCTTCGTACGGAAAGGCGGCGTGCGGGTACTTGTAGAGCATCCGCATGTATGAATGCGTCGGCGTGCCGTCGAGGTAGAAGTACAGCTCCTTCACGTCCTCGCCGTGATTGCCCTCGGCGTTGGTGAGGCCGAAGAGGCGCTCCTTGAGGATCGGGTCCTTGCGATTCCACAGTGCGAGCGACACGCACCAGCTCAGCTTGTCGTCGCCGAAACCGGCGATACCGTCTTCGCCCCAGCGATACGCGCGGCTGCGCGCATGGTCGTGCGGAAAGGAGTCCCAGGCGGTGCCGTTTGCGCTGTAATCCTCGCGCACCGTGCCCCATTGGCGCTCGCTCAGATACGGCCCCCAGCGCTGCCAACGGTCGCAAGCGGCCGAATGCAGGCGTGAGCCTTCAATGGTGTCGAGCAGATTGGCAGCGCGCAGCGGTGGCATGACTTCGTCCTTGCTTCAGGCTTGGCGATGGGACACACATCGTAGCGCGGTTTACGCGGCGGTGGGCCCCGACCCGGCAAGCAGGCTTTCGATGCGCAGCAATTCGCCGAGCGACCACGCCTGAAACGGCGTGCCGGCGGGCGTATACGGCGCGTCGCCGTCGGCGATTTCGGACAGATGGTCGAGGCCGGCGTGGTCCAGATGCGCGTAGAGCGGGTCGAGAAAGCGCGATCTGGCTTGCGCGCGGGCATCCGCCGTGGCGCCGCGAACCCGCAGCCATGCTTCGACGAAAGGGCCCAGCAGCCACGGCCAGACGGTTCCTTGATGATAGGCGCCATCGCGCGCGAGCAGCGGCCCGCTATAGCGGCCGCGATACGCCGGGTCGGACGGCGCGAGCGTTCGCAGGCCGAGGGGCGTGAGCAATTGCGTCTCGACCTGTTCGAGCACCGCGCACGCCGCCGCGCCTTCGAGCAAGGGGAACGGCAGGCCGCCCACCGCGAAAATCTGGTTCGGCCGGATCGAGCGGTCCACCGCGCCTTTCATGTGATCGACGTCGACGTTGTCGGCCAGCGTTTGGGTGGACGGGTCGACGAAGCGTTCATGAAACGCTTGCAACGCTCGCTCGGCGGGTGGCTGCCACTGCGGGTTCCAGGTTGCTGCAATGCGCAACGCGTTGATCCAGAGCGCCTGCACTTCGACCGGTTTGCCGATGCGCGGCGTGACCACCCAGTCGCCGAGTTTCGCGTCCATCCACGTGAGTTGCACGCCGGGGACGCCGGCGCGCAGCAGGCCGTCGTCGGCGCAGGCCTGGATGTTGAAGCGCGTGCCTTTCGTATAGCTGGCCAGAATCGTTTCGGCGGCCTGTTGCAAGCGTGTGCGGGTCGCGGCGCCGGCGTGACGCGTGGCCAGGTAGTCGTACACGGCGACGATGAACCACAACGACGCATCGACCGAGTTGTACTCCGGCGTGTCGCCGTAGTCGGGAAAGCGGTTCGGCAGCATGCCTTCGGACAGCAAGCCCGACCATTCGAGCAGGATCGCTTCGGCTTCGTCGAGACGGTTCGACGCGATCAGCAGCCCGCGCATCGCGATGAAGGTATCACGGCCCCAGTCGGTGAACCACGGGAAGCCCGCGAGGATCGTGCGGCCGTTGTTGCGCGAGACCACGTAGGCATCGGCGGAGCGCTGCAGGCGTGAGCCCAGCGCGCTGCGGCGTTGCTGCTCGATACGTGCGAGTTCGGTTGCGTGAGTGGCGACAGCCCGCGCGTTTTCACATTGCGTTGCAAGGACGGACGTTCCCGCGCTACCTGCATTGGATGCACTGAGCACCATCACCGCTTCACCGCCGACGAGAACGAAGCTGAACACGCCGGGCGTCGCCAGATCTTCGCTGAAGTCGAGGCCGCGCTCCTCTTCGCGCGCGTAGCTGAAGTTGCGATACCAATCGGGCGCGTGCGTGTACGCGCCGTTCGTCGCGGCATGGATCACCGGCACATCGCCATATGGTTGCCAGCTCGCGCATGCGTGATCGTCGCTGATCCGTGCGCTGAAGTTGAACGCGGTGTTCTCATGATGCAGCGCGTGGTAATCGCGGCCCGACAGCAAAGGCCTGACCTTCAGGACGAGCGCGTTCATATCAGCGGACGTCGCCGTGCCCTCCAGCCGCCAACGCAACACCGTTTCACACGTCGCCTTGCTGACGAGGACTTCGGCGGTCAGCGCCATCTGCGCATCGAGTTGAATGCGCCACGTGGGCCACGGCACGGTGTCGAAAGCGACGAGACTCGCGCCCAGATCCGGATAGATGACATCGGGCACATACCGCTGCATGGTCAACGGATAGCGCCGCCCTCCCGCTTCGAGCCACGCCTCGACACCATTGACGAGCACCATGCGCCCACACGGCGCGCGCGTCGCGCTCAGCAGCAACGCGTGATAGCGGCGCGTGCGCAACGTGCCCACGGTGCCCGACGCGAAACCGCCAAAGCCGTCCGCCTCCAGCCATTCCTCTTCAAGACGCGTGATGTCGAAGGGTCGTTCGATGCGTGTCATGGATCAACCGGTTATGCAAAGCCGTCAATCATTCATTGGGCGTACCTGAGGCGTTAGTCAAATGGCGTAACGGTGACGATTGTCCTTCCTATTACTTTCCATTTCCTTTCGAATAACCAACGAATTGACGAAAGATATGCGGCTCGCAAACGTTTCACAATTATTTCTTGAAAGGATTGGAGACTGCACCCGCTTTCACGAAACCGGATGCAGACATGAGAAGAAGCAAACGCCTCGCGAGCATCGCGTCGATCGCAGTCGCCACCGTAGCGTTGAGCGCTTGCGGCGCTGACGACTCAAGCGTGAACGCCTCGACTTCATCGCCGCCCGTTGCCGATAGCGGCGCGCAGCGGCATCAGGCGACATCGTTAGCGGCTGCGCTCCCCGACGCATCCGCTGCACTCGCGGTGAACCCCGCCGCCGCGTCCGACCCGATCACGCAGAACATGCAAGCCAGTCTCGCTGCCGACACCCAGCAAGTCACACCCGTCATGCACTACGCCCCCGGCGACAGCGCCAGCAACAACTGACCTGCTTTCCCCACGCTCCAACGCGCGCTATTCTTTCCATCCGCAGAGGTGATATTCGATGACATCAACTAGCCGTCGCCGTTTCCTGCAGACCGTGGCTTCTTCCGCCGGCGCTGCCGCCGCGCTGACCGCGCTGCCCGAATCGATTCGCAATGCGTTGGCCGTGCCCGCGTTCTCGCGCACGGGCACGATCCGCGATGTCGAGCACATCGTCGTGTTCATGCAGGAGAACCGCTCGTTCGACCACTACTTCGGCCACATGCGCGGCGTGCGCGGCTACAACGACCGCTTCCCGATTCCGCTGCCGAATGGCAAGCCGGTTTGGTATCAGCCGTCGAAAGCGGATGCGACCAAGCCGGTGCTGCCGTTCCATCTGGACACGTCGACCACCAGCGCGCAATGCGTTGGCGATCTGGATCACTCTTGGTACAAGACCCATGCCGCGATCGACGGCGGCCGCTACGATCAGTGGCCGGCCAACAAGACCGACATGACGATGGGCTATCACCTGCGCAGCGACATTCCGTTTCACTACGCGCTGGCCGATGCGTTCACCGTCTGCGACGCATACTTCTGCTCACTGCCGGGACCCACGCACCCGAACCGGTCGTATCTGATGAGCGGCACGGTCGACCCGACCGGCACGCTCGGAGGACCGCTTCTCGACAACAACGATTTCGTCGACGGCGACAGTCCGCCGAATTACCAGTTGCTCTCGTGGACCACGTACCCGGAGCGCCTGCAAGCCGCGGGCATTTCGTGGCAGGTCTATCAGCAGGGCCTGACCGGCGTCGATCCGTTGAACGGCAACTACGGCACCAACATCCTGCAGAACTTCACGAACTTCATCAACGCGCAACCGGGCTCGCCGTTGTATGAGCGCGCGCAAACCGTGCGCACCATCGACGACCTGAAGGCCGATGTGCTCGCGAACAAACTGCCGCAAGTTTCGTGGCTGTGCCCGCCGGCCGCCTACTCCGAGCACCCGCAATATACGCCCGCATACGGCGCCGAATACACGTCGCAGATTCTCGATGCGTTGACGTCGAATCCCGAGGTGTGGAGCAAGACCGTGCTGTTCATCATGTACGACGAGAACGACGGCTTCTTCGATCACCTGGTGCCGCCGCAACCGGCTACCACGCCCGCGCAAGGCAAGTCGACGGTCAGCACCGACGGCGAAATTCACAACGTGGTCAATCCCGCGCGTGGCGGCAGCTATACCGCCGACGGCCTGCCGTACGGCCTCGGCCCGCGCGTGCCGATGACGATCGTGTCGCCGTGGAGCAAGGGCGGCTTCGTGTGCTCGCAGGTGTTCGATCACACGTCGGTGATCCGCTTCATCGAAACGCGCTTTGGGGTTCATGAACCGAACATCACGCCGTGGCGCCGCGCAGTGTGCGGCGACCTGACCACCGCGTTCGACTTCCGCACGCCGGACTCGAAAGTGCCGCCGCTGCCGGACACCAGCAACTACAAGAGCATCGCCGACAACCAGTGCGCGACGCAGCCCAAGCCGACCGTGCCGGCGACGCCGGGCGTCGTCGACCCGCAGGAAAGCGGGATTCGCTTCGCGCGTGCGTTGCCGTACGAACTGCATGTGAACGGCGACGCGGACGCGAACCGCAACACGTTCGAGATCTCGATCGCCAACACCGGCGACCAGGGCGCGCACTTCTACGTGTACTCGACGAATCGCACCGATGGTCCGTGGCGCTACACAGTCGAAGCGGACAAGTCGCTCAGCGAGACCTTCGATCTGACGACGACGAACGGCGTCTACTCGTTCGAAGTGTTCGGACCGAACGGCTTCGTGCGCAAGTTCGCGGGCAATGCGCAGCAGGTGAACACGCAGAGCGCGCAAGGCGAGGGCCGGCATGGCAACAACAAGCCGGCGCAGCCTGAGGTGAAGCCCCAATACGACGTCGCGAACGGCAACGTGTTCCTCAAGTTCACCAACAGCGGCGACGGCATTGCGCGCCTGACGGTGACCGACAACGCGTATGGCGCGCGCACGCGTGCGGTGCTGGTGCCGGCCGGCGCGCATGTCGAAGAGGCGTGGGTGCTGGCGTCGAGCCATCACTGGTACGACCTGACAGTGACGAGCAATGACGATGCGAGCTTCTCGCGCCGTTTCGCGGGTCACGTCGAGAATGGCCGTCCGAGTATCAGCGATCCGGCGGCGGTCGCGCCGGTGTTGGTGGTGAACTAAGCCGTATCATGCCGCGCCCGGCTTCGGTTGACTCGCCGCTTGGTTCTGCGGTGGTCGATCGAAGCCTGCGGGCTTTATTTCGCTGGTGTTGGCGTTGTCGGTGCGCTGAAGGCGCTCTGCACATATCGGCGGATGGCGGTACAGTCAGTCTTCGTTATTCCCCGACGATGGTGCCACCATGGATCGCAACGCCTTCACCGAAAGCCTGACGAAAGACGGTTTCCCCGAGCCTGTCGTCGTGACGCGAGAAGCCAACGGAGCGATGGATCTGCACGAGCATCCGTTCGAAGCCAAGGCGCTGATCCTCGACGGCGAATTGCACATACGCATCGGCGCTGAAGAGCGGCTGTACCGGCCCGGCGATGTGTTCCACTTGCCTGCGGATTACGCGCATTCGGAGCGCTATGGTCCGAATGGCGTGACGTATCTGGTCGGCAGAAAATAGCAGGACGCGCCGCTGGGAGAACAACTCACGCGCCCAGCAAGACCCCGGTCCTGAACGGCCGCGTCCCCGTCACACGCCCTAGCGGCGCACCCGCGGTCACGAACCGGATTGCACGGCGCATATAAAGCACGCCTTCGGTATTGCTGGAGATCGTGGTCGTCTCGTCGGTCAGCGGATCGACGATATCGAACAAGGCCTGTCCGACATCAACCGTCTCGCCGATCTTCGCGCGATGAATCAGAATCCCGCTGACAGGTGCGTAAAACTGCTCGCTCCCCGCAAGCGGCGTGGCAGGCGAAAGCAATGCGGGCAAAGGCTCGACGTCCCTTTGAATCGCGTTGCGCCACACCAGATAATCGACGATCGCGTCCGCATCACGTTGGGCAACTTCGTAGGAGACATCGCGCTGGCCGCGGCATTCCACCGTCACCGCAATCGTGCCAGTGGGCACCGGCTTGTCGGCCGGCATCTGCTGCTGCAGCGTCCACCACAACAGGCTATGGGTTTCATCGAACGACTCGCCGCCCGAGTTGGTCGCCAGCAATGACGCCTGCGCGCCGAGATAGCGCGACAACGGCTCGAACTCGGGCCACGCTGCCTCACTGGTGTACAAGTGCATCGCGGCTTCGAGCGAACAGTGCAGGTCGATCACGACATCCGCATCGAACGAGAGCTTCAGCATTGCCAATTGCAGCGACTCGAATTCGGTCAGCGGTTTCTGTTCGGCCAGTTCAGCCGCAACCAGTTCGCGCACGATGCGCCGGTTCTCCGCAGCATCGGAACCCAACGCCTCTTTCGCACGCGCGACCAGCTTCGAGAATTGCAGGAAGTGGCGATTGAAGTTCTTGCCGCTGCCGAGGTCGAAGCGCCCGAGGAACTGACCGAGCACATACTGTCCGAGCCCAACCGGATTCGCCACGGGCACCAGCACGATTTCCGCATTCAGCGCGCCCTGCTTCTCCAGTTCGAGCAAGCGTCGTTTGAGCAACACGGTCGTCAACATCGCGGGCGTTTCGTCCGCGTGCAGCGACGACTGGATATAGATCTTCTGCCCGCTGCCCCGCGTGCCGAAGTGAAACGACACCAGTTCGCGGTGCGTGCCGATAGCCGGCGATAGAAGCGGAATCGATTGCCTGTTCATGAGCGGAAAGCCTGGGGGAGAAGAATACGAAGTAAATGATCAATTGCCGTACGGGTCGAAGTCGAAGTACTTCCTCGCGATCCGCGCATACGTGCCGTCCTTGAGCATCGAAGCGATCGCCTCGTTGATCGACACCTGCACCGCGGTCTCGTCCTTGCGCAGGCCGATGCCCACGCCGCGATCGCCCATCGACAGCGGCTCGCCGACGAACACGAAGCCCTTGCCCGCCGGCGTGCGCAGAAAGCCGAGGCCCGCTTCCACCGAGCCCAGCAACGCGCCGTCCAGGCGGCCGTTCTGCAAGTCCGCGAACACTTCGTCCTGCCCCTTGTACGCAATCATGTGCGCGCCGAGCGGCGCCCAGTTCTTCAACGCGTAGCCCTCGAACTGCGTGCCCGACTGCACGCCGATCTGCTTGCCGGCCAGCGCGTTCACGCCAGCCGCGAGCGGCGAACCCTGGCGCGCGATCAGCCGCGACTTGAACTGGAAGATCTTCGACGAAAACAGAATCTGTTGCTCGCGCTTTTCGGTAATCGCCATCGACGACAGGATCGCGTCGATCTTGCGCGCTTGCAGCGCCGGGATCATCCCCGAGAATTCGAGCTCCACCCACTGGCAACGCGCGTGAATGCGCCGGCAGATTTCGTTGCCGAGGTCGACGTCGAAACCCTGGAAGCTGCCGTCTGGCGCTTTGGCGTCCATCGGCGGATAGCTCGGGTCGATGCCGAGGCGCAATGTGCCGGGCTCGGCGGCGAACACGCCGCTGCTGAAAGTCAGCGCGGCGCTCAGGATCATCAGCGGAATTTTCATGGGGAACCGGGTGTGGGATGGTCGAAGGACGACCGCGCCATCGTATGCCGCCGCCGCGCCTCAAAGAAGTCCCGTTCGAACTATCATGATCACCTTTACCGATCACCAGACGGAAGCTCTTCATGGCGTTGACGATCTCCCAGTTGCGCGCGTTCACGGCGGTCGCCGAGCATGGCAGCATCCGCGCGGCGTCACGCGCGCTCGGCATCGCGCAGAGCGGCATCACGCAGCAGTTGCAGAACCTCGAAGCGATGCTGGGCGCGACGCTATTCATCCGCACGAACCGTGGCATCGCGTTGACCGCGCTCGGCCAGCGGCTGTTGCAGCGGGCCGGCGCGATCATTGGCGAATGCGAGCGAGCCGAGCAGGAAGTGCAGCAATTGCGCGGCGATTACGTCGGCGAGGTGACGTTCGGCATGACGACCGAGCCGCTCGTCGATGCGTTCGCGCCGGTGCTGATGGAATTTCGCACGCGCTTCGAGCGGGTCGCGGTGCATCTACGCACCGGCACGTCGCGAATGATGATCTCGTGGATTCGCGAAGGCACGCTCGACTTCGCGGTTGCGCTCGTGTCGAAACATACCGACACGGCCGATCTGTCGGTGACGCCGCTTTATCCGTCCGATCCGGTGATCGTGTGCCGCCAGGGCCATCCGAAAGCGGGCGCCACTTCACTGGCCGAACTGGTCGATTGCACGTGGGTGGCGACGCGCTCGCCGAATCTCACCGAAGAACCGCACGTGAATCGCTTGAGTCATCTGCTCGAAAGCCATGGCTTGCCGCCGCCGAAAATCATCGCGACGGTGGAAGGCTTGTACGAGACGCTGCATCTGGTCGCCGCGACGGACTGCCTGTCACTGGAGTCGTCGGTCGTGGCCAAACGCGGGCCGTTTGCCAGCACGCTCACGTCGATCCCCGTGCGCGAGCGAGCGGTCGAACAAAACGTCTGCCTGCTGCAGCGTGCGGCGATTCCACTCACGCCCGCCGCCCAGGAGCTCGCGACGATGATCGCGTCGTACACGCGCACGGTGCGGGCGCGGTGAGTTCGGCGTGAGATCAGTCCATGGCTTCGAGCGCGATCCGCCGGGTCATCGCCGCGGCGGGATCACTCAACGCGCTTACTGAGCGGACGCATGCGACCTCAGAAACGCCACATATCCGTTCTGCGTCTTGAGGATCTTCTCGGCGCACTCGTCATAGTCCGAACCCTTCTCGTTGTCCGGCCCATACATGCCCCGGCACTGCGCAAAGAGGGTGAGCGTCGCGCCCGCGCCTTTTGCGGCGCGCGTCGCCGAGAAGGCGGCATTGCCCGAACTGTAGGGTACGTCGGTTTCGATTGCGACCGCGTCCGCGCGCGTCACGGACGTCTCGGAATGCTGCTCGATATAGCGTTTCGTCAGCGCCCAGGCGGCGTCGCAGTTCTCCGGTTGGCAATCGACCGTCGCGTTGCGTTGGGCGGCGGCAAGACTGGCTTCGTTGTGGATGAACCCCTGGGCTTGCAGCGCCTGCTTTTCGGGCGATGAGCAAGCAGTGAGTGCAAGCGCGACGAGCGCAAATGCAGCGATCTTTTTCATGAGTACCTTCCTGGCCACGATCGAGCGCGATTATAGCCGCCTGACGCAAGCGGGCTCGTGGACTCGCGCGCGTGGGGTTCTGGGCGAGAAGATGGATTCATTGCCGCATCGAAGCGAATTGTCAGGCGCTAGCAGATCACGCGACGCGCGAGCTCAGAGGACGCACCGTCGTTGCGCTGCCCGATCCGATCGAATGTGCGTCTGCATGCCGTTCAGCGTGAGCGTGATTCATCCCGAGCATCGTCCGAACTCTCCGCTTGCCGGTGCCTTCGCCAAGGCGCTGCGAAGCGAAGTCGCCGCGCTGCGGCTACAATTGAAAAGCCACGCCGGTCCGCAGCGGAAATAGCGGAAATACCGGTAATTGCGGCATTCGCGGTGCTTACGGCAATCACCGCAACAGGCCCGCTGCCCGAATCACGCGCGCTCGCGCGCACCGTCGCGGATACGATCCGAGAAAAGGGCCGGGCACGCTTCACGCTGAACACCACGAGCAAACCGATTGCTGACGCGAACGAGCACACCGCGGGTTCGCGTCGTATTGCAGTCTTCACATGTCGTAGACCATCAACAGGAGTTTCGCAAATGATGAATCGAGACAATCCCGTCTGGCTGATCACGGGCTGTTCCACTGGCTTCGGCCGCGAACTGGCGAAGCAGGTGCTGGAGCGCGGCTGGCGTGCGGTCGTCACCGCGCGCGACGCATCGAAAGTGAAAGACATCGCCGAACCTCACGGCGACCGCGCCCTGGTTCTGCCGCTCGACGTGACCAACGCCGCGCAGGTCGAAGCGGTGGTCGCGCAGGCGAAGCAGCGTTTCGGCCGCATCGACGCGCTCGTCAATAACGCAGGTTACGGTTATCTGGCCGCGATCGAGGAAGGCGAGGACGACGAAATCCGCGCGATGTTCGAGACCAACGTGTTCGGTCTGATCGACATCACGAAGGCGGTGCTGCCGATCATGCGCGCGCAGCGCAACGGACTGATCGTCAACGTGTCGTCGATTGGCGGCATTGCGAGTTTCGCGGCGACTGGCTACTACCACGCGACCAAATACGCGGTGGAAGGCTTATCGGAATCGCTGGCGCTGGAGGTGAAGCCGCTCGGCATCGGCGTGCTGATCGTCGAGCCGGGCCCGTTCCGCACCAACTGGGCGGGGCCGTCGATCAAGCAGTCGGCCACCGTGATCGACGACTACGCGGGCACGGCCGGCGAGCGCCGCAAGCAGACCGAGGCACGCAGCGGCAAACAGACGGGCGATCCGGTGCGCGCCGCGCAGGCGATTATCGACGCCGCCCTGTCGGACCAGCCGCCGCTGCGTCTATTGCTCGGCAAGATCGCGCTCGACCTCGCGTACAAGAAGCTCGACTCCATGCGCGGTGACTTCGATACGTGGAAAGCCACGACGGAAGGCGCAGATTTTCCGGAAGGGACAGCCTGAGAACGGCGGACTTCGATTGCCCGGCATCGCGCCGGGCCGTCGTTGGAGCGTGTCGTTCGGGGAGGTTTAAAACTCGACCAGCGCGAAGTCTTCCTTGCCCACGTCGCACAGCGGGCAACGCCAGTCCGCCGGCACGTCCGCCCAGCGCGTGCCCGGCGCGATGCCTTCATCCGGCAGACCGGCCGCTTCGTCATAAACCCAGCCGCAGATCACGCAGACCCACTGCTTGAAGTCGTCCGCCGAGGCGGCCGTGCCGCGCGCCGGATCGGCCGCGCTCGCGGATTGCGGCGCCGGCGTCTCGTCGAGGCTCATGACCAGCGGCGCGGCCGTGCCTCCGCCGCCCGCGCCAAGTCGCGCCTGCAGGCTTTCCAGCAAGCGTTGCGCTTCGTCCTGCGTCAGGTCGATCCAGTACGGATCGCCCGCGCCGTCGTTGAGTCGCTCGGGGGAAAACTGGAGTTCTACGGCTACGCCCTTCTTGTACATGGCAATCGGAATATCAATGAAGCCGGCAACCGGTGCCGGCATAGAGCCGCACGCGAGGTGCGGCGGCGTCGCAGCGCGACTAGACCAGATGATTCAGCAGAATGGCGGCGATGAGTCCCGCGGCGCCGATGAGGCCGAGCAATTGCAGCAAAGTGAGCGATTTACGTGATGCGGTGGAGACTTGTTGGGTAGACACGAGCGTTTCTTGAAGATCGGAAAAAGCGAAATAGTACACGGGTGTGAGCGCGGCGCATGCCAATTGGCGCAAACCCGCGTGCATCGGCCGACATTATCGCCGCTCGCGCGCGCCGCATTGCGTACCGTGCGGAGATGGATTAATTCCCCAGCAGCGGGAAATCTCGCCTACGAGTACACCGCCTCGCCGGCATGCTCGGCAACCGCCGCGACGATCGCGGCCAGGGCCGCCGGCTCAAGCGTGAGGCCGATATGACCGACGTTCGGCACGATCGTCACCGGCACCACGCGCCCCGCCTCGATGAACACGCCGGCGAATGCTTCGGCGCGAAACGCTTCGTCATTCGCGCCGACCAGCACTTCGAGCGGCTGACGGGTTGCGCGGATATCGGCGCGGTAGTTATCGTGCGGACGAAAATTCTGCATCAGGTTGAACGAATATTGCGGTGTGAGCATGGCTGCCGCTTCGGATGACAGTGCGTAGGCTACTGTCGGCAGATGGTTGAAGGCGGTGATGCGCAGCTGGTTGAGAAGCACCAGCGCGGCGGTCCGCGGTACTCCAACGCTGGCCCACCCGCTCAGCACGGGCGGCGTGGTCGGCGCGTTGTGGTGAATGAACGGCGCGAGCAGCACATAGCGATCGAACGCCAGTTGCCGTGCATCGCCCGCGAAACGCAGCGCAAATCCGCCGCCAGCCGAAAAGCCCACCAACGTGCGCGGCCCTGCGGGCTGCACCGCGTCGAGAAAGTCGCTCAAATCGTCCTCGAGTTGCCCGATGTAGGCGATCGCGCCTTTCGCGCCGGATTCGCCGTGGCCGCGCATGTCGGGCACACAGACGTGGTAGCCGGCTGCGGAGAGCGAGTTCGCCAAGGTATGCATGCTGACACTGCTCGCCGACGCGCCATGAATCAGCACCACGCTGCCGCGCGCCCGCGCGAGACGACTCGCATAACGCCGATAGGCGAGCATCGCGTGATCGCGGGCGGCGAAGCGTTCGAGCGGGGGTAGATCGGCGGTGTCGACGGACGTGAACGGCTCGTTGATCGAGGCGAGCGGCGGTGGCGCTTTCGGGCCGCCCTTCACGAGCGCCAAGGCAATGATCGCGGCGACGACGGCGACAATGCTGGCGAAACCCACAAGGAACACGACAACCGGCATGACCACATGCAGTTCGGTACTCATCGAATGGGCCTCTCAGGCGATTAATTATGTTTGCGGGTTTCCCGCTCGATGAGTCCGCGCTTTCTGCGCGTTGTGCGCGCTGTGGGGATTGCGATGCCGCTGCCGCCCGGCTCGCCGCTCATCGTCGCCGATGATTGTACGATCCCCCGCGGCGCCGGGAAAACTCGAATCTCAGGTATTCGCCAGCGGGTTGCCGTGACGCGAATCCCAGAAGCGGATCACCGCCGTGTCGCCGGTGCCGGCGCCGACCACCTGATCGGGCGCGCCGCCCTCGCGCAGCAACGCGCGCAATTCGTTGATGACCGGAAACACCTCGTGATTCCAGTCGGCGCCCTGGGAGTCGTGCGCGCGCTGTTCGGCTTCGACGATTTCGCGATCTTCCTTGAAGATGCGCTCGGTGAACCACACGAGCAGCGGCCACGCGAGATTCAGCACGCCAGGAATGCCGGGCTTGCGAATCGACAGCAGGCCGAACGTGCGGTTGGTGCGCTGCTGGCGATCGAGCGGCACATAAACGATCCACAGGTCCATCACCAGCGTCTGTTCGGACGTGCGGATCTGCAGCGTCTGATACGGATACTCAGTGCGGATCGTCATCACGTCCTTGTCGTTGTTGTCGCCGGTCTTGCGGTTCTGGCCGAACACGATTGCTTCGCCGATCGGCTGCTGGCCGGCCATACGCGCAAACGTGTAGTCGACTTCGACCCAGCCTTCGCCGCGCCGCCGCCCCAACGAACGCGCACGCATCTGCCCCATCTGCTTGCGATGCAGAAACTGATGGTTCATGTCCATCAGGTTTTCGTGCATGAACGAATAGTGGCAATTCACCGGACGGCCGAAACGGCGCGTCTTGTACTTCTCGTCCGCGACGGAACCGAGCTTGGGCAGCGGCCGTTGCTCGGCCAGTTCGGCATTGCCCGGAAACACGAAAATCAGCCCTTCGACTTCCTGACACGGATAGGAACGCACGCCATTGGGCAAGCGGTCGCGGCCCAGATACGGCACGTCGATGCACTGGCCGGAGCAGTCGTAGGTCCAGCCGTGGTACCCGCAACGAATCGATTCGCCGTCCACGACCCCTTGATGCAACGGCACCTGGCGGTGCGCGCAGCGGTCCTCCAGCGCGAACACCTTGCCGGACTCCGTGCGCGCGAGCACGATCGGGTCGCCGGCGAAAGTCACGCCGTGCGTCTTGCCACGCTTGACCTCACGCGACCACGCGAGCGGATACCAGTGGTCAGGATGAATGCCGACGCGGCGCAGATCGCGTACCGGCGCGTCGTTGGCGGCGTGGCCCGGCGCGCGCGCATGCGCGGGCGTGGCGGAGGTGGCATGTGCGGGATGAGCAGCATTCTGCGGCGCCGCGTGAGCAGGCGACGCAGCGGCGGTTGCATCGTCGGTTTCTTGTTCGAGCGGTGGAACAGCATGCATGTGTGAAGCCTCCGTGCACGAGCGGATAGAAGGTCGCCGCCCTGCAATGTCGAGGCCGGCATCGTAGCCAGTCTACTCGAAGCAGCCGTCGTTGGGTCGGACGGCGGCATACCCTAGTCTGTCCTCGATGCATTGCACTGACGTGACCGCGCCGGCCCGCGAACCGGAATGCCGCGACAAGCGCCGTGCGCTCAGTTCTTGTCGTGCGCCACCAGCCCCGAGCGGCGCTGCACGCCCCACGAGCGTCCACCACGCAAAAAATGCAGCCAGCCGAGCGTCGCGCCGAGATGCCGCACGAGCTGAAACGTGAACGGCTCGGCAATCGCCGCGAGCATCGCCATGCCCAGGCTGTTGCCGCTGCGCTTGCCAGTCCAGCGGCGATACAGATGAATGCTCCACAAATAGAACGCGAGATCAATCGCCGTTTTCAGGCCGATCACGCTGAAGATCGACACGACAATCGCTCCATGCCCGCCGAACAGAAAACCGAGCAGCAGCGCGAACGCGGTCAAGCCGTAGATCGGCTGCATCGTGTCGATCGCCTTGACCGGCAGCATCAGCATGCCCAGCGTGCCGTAGCGCGGATTGCCGGTCATGTCGCGGTTCCAGTACTGCGTTTGCAGAAAGCCCGCAAACCAGCGGCGGCGCTGCCGCAGGAAACTGCCGAGGTTGTCCGGCGCGTCGGTGTGCGCATGCGCGTCGCCGACCACCCTCACGTCCCAGCCGAGGCCTCGATCGACCGAATAACGGCGCAGCCGGTGAATCAGTTCGTAATCTTCCACCAGACATTGCGGATCGAAGCCGCCCACGTCGAGCAGCGCCTCGCGTCTGAACGACGCGAACGCACCCGAAATCAGCAGCAGGCTGTCCGCGCGCATCCACGCAAAGCGGGCGATGAAGTTGCGCATGTACTCATAGGTCTGAAACCACTGGAACACGCGGCCCGCCGCCGACTTGCCGCACACCGGCACCAGAATGCCGGCCGCCGCGACCAGCTTCGGCTCGCTCGCGAACGCGGCGCGCATCGCGTAGGTCGCGTCGTCGTCGAGCAGCGTGTCGGCGTCGACGGTCATCACGGTGTCGGTGGTCATCACGCTGATCGCGGCGTTCAGCGCGCGCGCCTTGCCGCCGTGCGGCACGCGCAGCCAGAACAGGTTCGGATGCAAGGCGCTCGGCGCGCTCAGCACGCCGTCAGCGGCGGCCGTGAGACCGAAGCGCTCAGTGAGCAGCTCGCGGGTGGCGTCGGTGGAGCCGTCGTCGGCGATCACGATCTGCGCCGGGCCGTGCGTCTGACGCAGCAGCGCGGCGAGCGTCACCGGCAATACCGTCGCTTCGTTATGCGACGCGACGATCACGCCCATGCTCGGCAAGCGGCGCTGTTCGTAGTCGGCTTCGAGCGGTGGCGTGCGGCGCATCAGCGGCAGCGATTTCCACGTGACGAACGCGAGCAGCAGCGTGTCGTAGACGACATACGCAATGCCGGTGGACCACGCCAACGCGCCATGCAGAAAGAACGCGCGCGCGAACAGCAGCAGCCACAGCGCGACGACGCTGAAATGAATCAGCGTGCTCGACAGCGTCGTGGGACGCGGCACGATGCGCGGCGATGCAAGGGCAAGCGCCTGTTCCAGGGTTGTCTTCAAAGTGCCTGCCGGGTTCGTCGATGATGTTGTAGAGAAAGGGAAAGCCGCGTGGATGAGCTCACGGCACCATGCGCTTCAGAACCGATTTGCGATCGATCCACTCGTGCTTGAGCGCGCCGCCGATATGCATCGCCAGCAACGCATAGAGCGCGTAGCCGAGCCACGTATGCAACGCGCCGAAGCGGTCGTGCAAGCTTTCCTTGAGCGCGGGATCGAGGTTCATCACGTAGCCGATGCGCGGCCACGGCACCAGGTTGAACAGACGCATCGGGTGAGTCGCCGCGTCTTTCCAGGCGGAGTCATGCAGCCAGCCGGAGAGCGGCAATGCGATCATCAGCAAATACAGCAGAAAGTGCGCGGCATGCGCGCCAATTTTTTCCCACGACGGAAACTCGCGCGGCAACGGCGGCGGCTTGTGCGACACGCGCCACAAGAGGCGCAGCAGCGCGAGACCGAGCACTGTGATGCCGATCGACTTGTGCGTGTCGATCACCGGACGCGCCCAGTCGTCGGGCAACGAGTCCGCGCTCAGACCGAGCACGACGTTGCCGATCATCAGCAGCGCGATCAGCCAGTGCAGCGTCATCGCCGTACGGGTGTAGCGCGCCGGCAGCGGCATGCCGGTCGAATCGGTCAGGGAATCGGCGTGAGTGTGCATGGTTGTTTGTCCACGAGTGCGGGGGCTGCGAAAGCTGTTTGAAAATCCGTCCCCGCCAAAGCAGGTTTGGATGCGCCGCCGTTATCGATTTAACGCCGTAGTGTGCCGTTTTATTCCGTTAGGCGCTTAATGGTGCATTTCAGATTGTTTCGGGCGGCGCAGGGCTTCTGGGCTTCTGGGCGTTCTCGCCGTTTCAGCCATGCTTGCCGATCCAGCCCGCACGCGGTGCGCAAACGCAGCCGCTCTTTAGCCGCGCGCCGCAGGACGCCGTGCGATCAACGCCGTCGATTCGATCCGCTCGTCGACCCAACAATCGGTTGCATGAGCATCCAGCAGTTGCCTGATGCGCGTGAGCAGCTCATCGAGCCGAACGCCGAGACGCTCGCGTGACAGGCTCGACATCGACAGCGGCCGCGCGCTCAACGACTCCACCGACACGCGCCGCGTCTCGACGATCGACACGCGTTCGAGCGCCGCGAACGGCGACTTCGCGAGGACCGCGTCGTGGCTTTCCCAGTCATCCGACTTGCGCTGCATGCGCGCCGGGTCGCTCTGCGCATATTCCTCGAGCAGCGCGTGATAAGGCGCGAGCCATGCAATCGGCGCGTCGGTGACTTGCGCGGTCGAGAACAGGGCCACCGCGCCCTCCGGTTCGATCAGCGCATCGAGCCGTGCGAGCGTGTCGGGCCGGTCCATCCAGTGAAACGCGCGGCCGATGACAGCCAGCCGGAAGCTCCCGAGCGCCGGCGACAAATCATACGAGCTACCTTCGCGATACTCGATATTCGGCGCGATCCCCGCGCCGAGGCCGGCCGCGACGCGCAGCATTTCGGCCTCCGGGTCGAGCGCGAGTCCCGAGCCGACCCACGACGAAAAGGCCAGCGACAACTGCCCCGGCCCGCAGCCGAGATCGAGCAGCCGATGCGTGCCGCGTAGCTCGCATGACTGCGCGACACGCCGGATCAGTTGCGGCGAATACGCGGCGCGGCCCGCGAGGTAATGCACGGCGTTGTTCTTGAAGCGGTCGGGGACGAAGGGGATGGGAGCGGTCATCGGCGGTTCCGGGCGAGTGGGTGGGTCGGTCAGTGGCGGCAAGGGCATCGGACAGAACGCGATTATCGCTGCTGGGGCGCGGCGTTTCGATCCTGGCGTCGTAGGTCGGGTTACACGAAGATTTGATGCGCGTAGGGCGGCGCAGTTTCCGACGATCCGGCAATTCGCCCGGAGAGTCGGGCATGAAAGCGAAATCGAATCCCGAATGAAAGACAGTCGTGCATCTTCAACCGCCACAGGCCAAAGCCTGCGACCCACCCTTCAACGCTTCACGAACCGATGGTGCGCGACGCCCCACTCATTTCCATTCGCACAGCCGAACAACTCCGCCATTGCTAGGTAGAACATGCGCCGCCGCTGCAACCACACTGCTGCATCACGCGCGCTGTAAGTCTCGACGAGCACCGGCATCACGCGCCCGCGCGCGCGTCGAGCGCGGCGCGCCAGTGATTCGCGGTTCGCTCGTAATGCATGCCGCTCGCGCCTGACAATCTTGCGCAGCATGCGTGCTTGGGTTTTCGCTTTCCGACTTCGGGCAAGTTGCAGCCCTGGGCGTTTCGTGACTCGCCCGACACCGCCGCCCGCGCGCTTTCAGAGCGCGCTGACCTGCAACAACATGGAAGCGCTGCGGGAAGCGACGGAACTCGGTCTGGGCATCGGCTACATGCCAGGACTTTCTGGCCCGCGAGCGACGCGACGCGCTGCGCGCGGGCAGGCTGCGCAGCGTGCTCGACGAGCATCTCGCGCACGCGGGACAGTTTTCGCTGCTGTGGCCGTCGAGCCGTCAACTGTCGCCCAAGCTGCGCGCGTTCGTGGATTGTCTGACCGAATGGTTGTTCCGCGAAACGTAAGCTTCGGCATCCGCCTCGGCATGGCTTTTCCGATAGCGCTATCGTGTGCGCATCGCCTCTGTTCTCATGAAGGGTCCGCTCATGCCTTCTCGCCATAGCGCAGCGTTTACCGCTTTGCTCGCCGCTGCACTGTTCGGCGCCACCACGCCACTCGCCAAAGCGCTGCTCGGAACTTTGTCGCCGTTCCTTCTCGCCGGACTGTTCTATCTCGGCAGCGGCAGTGGCCTTGCCGTCCTGATTCTGGCGCGGCGGTTCAAACAACGCGCCGCCGCCGAAGCGCAAACCGGCCACAACCGCTTTCCGTTGCGCGAGGCGCCGTGGCTGGCGGGCGCGATCGCGGCGGGCGGCGTCGCCGGGCCCGCGCTGTTGATGCTGGGTCTACAGACGACGCCGGCCGCCACCGGCTCTCTGCTGCTGAATCTGGAAGGCGTATTCACTGCGCTGATCGCGTGGATCGTGTTTCGCGAGAACGTCGACGTACAGGTGTTCCTCGGCATGGCCGCGATCGTTGCGGGTGGCGTGGCGTTGTCCTGGCAGCCGGGAGCGGCCGGACTGCCGCCCGGCACGCTGCTGCTGGCCGGCGCGTGCGCATGCTGGGCCGTCGACAACAACCTCACCCGCAAGGTGTCGGCACACGACGCGATGTTCATTGCGTGTATCAAAGGAGTGGTCGCCGGTTCGGTGAACGTGGCGCTCGCGCTTGCTCTCGGCGCGCAATGGCCGCACCTGTCGAGCGTCGCGCTCGCGATGCTCACGGGGTTCGCGGGCTACGGGGTCAGTCTCGTGCTGTTTGTCGTCGCGCTGCGCAATCTCGGCACCGCTCGCACCGGCGCCTATTTCTCGGTCGCGCCGCTCTTCGGCGTGACGCTGTCATGGCTGCTGTGGCCGCAGTGGCCGCCGCTGCTGTTCTGGGTCGCCGCCACGTTGATGGCGCTCGGCGTGTGGCTGCACATCCGCGAACGTCACGAGCATGCGCACACGCACGAGCCGCTGGAGCACACGCATCGTCATCGGCACGACGCGCATCATCAGCACGAGCACGATTTCGCATGGGATGGTAAAGAGCCGCACACGCATGCGCATTGCCATGCACCAATCACGCATGCCCATGCGCATTTTCCAGACATTCACCACCGACATACGCATTGACTTGGTGCACTGTCGCACCACGTGGGCGTTCGGCGCAGCGCAAGAAAAAAATCTCTGTGGAACACATCGCGCGATAGGCGGATTCAATTGGCATGCTCGCGCTTCGCATCCTCTAATTGACACCTGTTATGCGTATTTCATCCGTCCAACCTGCCGGCCTATCCGGAGAAATCCATGTCGCAGCCCGAGCCCGATATCAACGAAGTGGTGAGAAGCATTGCTGAAGAAACCGACACGCCGACCGAAACGGTTTCGCGGATGTATGCGGACACTTTGGCCGATTATCGGCACGACGCACGCGTATTCGATTACGTGCCGCTGTTCGCCGCGAAGAAGGTGCGCAATCAGCTTCGTGATAGCTCGAACCGCAAACACTGACACGGTGGCGCGCGGAGACCACCGCGTTTCTGATGATGCTTCTCTTCTGCTGGCTGGCTGATTGGCTTGCTTTCGGAGTCTTGCGAACGCGTATCTATCCTTTTTTCACGAGACCTCACCACGGCGTGACTCAGCGAGTTTCGTGTACAGGTTCATAACGTGGGTCCGGTGAAAATGGCGCGGACCGATCGGTTAAAGTTTGGCACGTCAGCCTCACTCATTCGATCGCCGCTCATTCAACAAGGAACCTCGCTCATGTCCGACTCGCTTCAGATCCGCGCCGTTACCCGTGACGACTTCGACGCATGGCTACCGCTATGGGACGCCTACAACGCGTTCTACGGCCGCTCGGGCGAGACGGCACTCCCGCGCGACATTACGGAGATCACGTGGGGACGTTTTTTCGACGGCTACGAACCGATGCACGCGATGGTCGCTGAACGCGACGGCCATTTGGTCGGTATCGTGCACTTCCTGTATCACCGTCACACGACGATGGCCGGGCCGATCTGTTATTTGCAGGATCTCTATACGCTCGAAACGGAGCGCGGCAAGGGCGTTGGGCGAGCGCTGATCGAAGCGGTTTATGCGCGCGCGAAAGACGATGGCGCGCAACGCGTCTATTGGCAGACGCACGAGACGAATCAGACGGCGATGAAGCTTTATGACAAGGTTGCGGATAAGTCGGGGTTTGTGGTGTATCGCAAGGCGTTGTGAGCGGCGCACGATTCCAAGCCCCAAAAACAAAAGGCGCACCACCCGGTGCGCCCTTCGTCCCTCTACTATCGCGGCGCTCAACATCACCCGCCCACCAAACCCATCACACGCTCAAGCTTCCAGTTGCTCCAGCACTTTCCCCTTGGTCTCGATGCCAAGAAAATGCACCGCAATCGCCGCCAGAAACGGCACGGCCGCAAGAATATAAAACGCCACTTCCAGATTGCCGCCGATCATCGTCTTCGACACAATGGCCGGTGCGAAGATCGCCGCCACCTTGAGCCACGCACCGCCGACGCCGCAGCCCATCGCGCGGATGCTGGTCGGATATAGCTCCGGCGTATACACATAAGCGGTAATGAACCCACAAGCGAGGAAGCCGAGCGCCAGCGCGCAACACATCGCCACCACATACACCGATGACCCGTGGAACACCCCCGCCATCACCAGCGAAAGCGCGCACGCCACGAACGACACGTTGATGATCGGCTTGCGTCCCACCTTGTCGACCAGCAACGCGCAGGTCAACGACCCCAGCACGCCGAGCACCGAAGCCGCCACCGCCAGATTCAGCGCGAGTTGCAGCGGCGCGTGATAAATCGTGCGATAGATCGTCGGCAACCAGGTCGACAGACCGTACTGGATGAAACCGCAGGTGATCCACAGCATCGCCACGGCCAGCGTGCGCTTCAGATACGCCGGCCCGAACAGGTCCGCCATGCGGCGTTTCGGATGACGATTCGCCATCGCGTCGAATTCGGCCGAATTGACCACTGGCGGCAGCGGACCTTTCGCGGCCCGTTCGAACCGGTGCACGGCGGCATCGGCATCGGCCATCCGTTCGCGCTCGGCGAGCCAGCGCGGCGACTCCGGCACCAGACGGCGCAGCACGAAGAACAGGATCAACGGCATGCCGCCGATGAAGTACATCGCTTGCCAACCGAAGCGCGGCACGATCCACGCACCCAGCGCATTCGACGCAAGCAGGCCGACCGGGAAGACGATTTCATATAGGATCACGAAACGTCCACGGCCATGCGCACGGCTGATCTCGTTGATGTAAGTCGCGGCCACCGGCAATTCACCGCCGAGACCCAGACCCTGAATCACGCGCAGCACGACGAACGCGGCGAACGTCGGTGCAAAACCGCACGCAATACTGGTGATGCCGATGATCCCCGAGCTCAACGCAATCGCCTTCACGCGGCCCTTGCGCTCCGCGTACCACGGAAACACGAATGCGCCGATCAGTTGTCCGACCGAACCGGAGCCGATCAGAAAGCCGATCTCCCACGGCGTCAGTTGCCACTTCGCGATCAGGATCGGCAGCGTGGCCGCGATCGCGATCACGTCGAAGCCGTCGAAGAACGTCGCGAGACCGATCAGTATGCGCGCGCGCACCTGCATCGCGTTCTTCGGCAAGCGCTCGAGACGCGCGATGATCGAGCCCCGGGTCACGGGGCCTGAGACACCGGCGCTGCTGCGGTCCCCCATGGTGTTGTCGATGGTTCTCATGCCGTGGTGCCGTCCGTAGATATGGTTAGGCAAGCGCCGTCGAGGCGTCCGTCAAGGTGGCAAGGTCGATGGTCCGGCCTTGATTCATCCACTTGCGCGAGAGTTTCAGTTCGCGCGGAGTGTTGATGGCGATCACGCCGCGAATCACGCCGTCTTCCAGATGGAACAGCGTGGCGCGCTTGCCGGGCAGGTTGCCGCGTACGGCCAGTTGCGCATTGCCCGGAATGTCGCCGAGGATCTGCAGGTTGACGTCGTACTGATCGGACCAGAACCATGGAATGTCCGCGTACGGTTCGAACGTGCCGAGCAAGGCCTTCGCCGTACTGATCGCCTGGTTCTGCGCGTTGGCCCATGATTCGAGCCGCACGCGGCGCTTGAGCCACGCGCTCGGATGATTGGCGACGTCGCCGCACGCGAAGATGCGCGGGTCGGCGGTGGCGCCGAAATGATCGACCACGATGCCGTCGTCCACCTTTACACCGGCCGCTTCAGCGAGCGCCGTGTGCGGCGTAAGGCCGATGCCGGCGACCGCGAAATCGGCGTCGAGCGTCGATCCGTCCGCGAACGTTGCGCGCATCCGGCTGGCGTCATGCGGATGATCTTCGAGCCTGACGAGCGAAGCGTTCAGGCGCACGTCCACCCCGTTCGCACGATGCAGTTCGAGCAGGAAGGTGGACACCATCGGCGGCAACGAGCGTGCGCACAAACGCGGCGCGCCTTCCACCACGGTCGCGTCGATCCCGAGCTTGCGCGCGGTAGCCGCCACTTCCAGACCAATCCAGCCGCCGCCCACCACCAGCACGCGCTTGCTCGCGCGCAGCCGTTCGCCGAGCACGACGGCTTCATCCAGCGTGCGCAGGTAGGCGATGTGCGAGGTCTTCACGAGCGCGTCCGGCAAACGGCGCGCCGCGCCGCCGGTGGCGATCACCAGCCGGTCGTATTGCACCTCGCGACCCGACTGCGTGCGCACGATGCGTTGCTCGCGATCAATCGAACTCGCGCATTCCGGTTGCCACGCTTCGACGTTCAGGGCGTCGAAATCCTCGGGCTTCACGAGGCGCACGGTGTCGATATCCGCTTCGCCGGCCAGCACGGCCTTCGACAGCGGCGGACGCTCGTAGGGCAAGTGGACTTCGTCGGCGATCATCACGAGACGGCCGGCGAAGCCTTCCTTGCGCAGCGTCTTCACGACCCAGCCGGCCGCCTGGCCGCCACCGATCACGACGATCGTGCGCGGCGCTTCGAGTCCGGCATGCGCGGCTTGCGCCTTTGCAGTAGCAACATCAGTCATTTTTGCGCTCCGTCATGAATTTGCCTTCCGGCGCCTTCGCGTTTTTCTGGCGCCGCGTATTGCCGTCGATCCCTCCGTCGATCGCCCATTCGGCGAACACGGTCGGACCCGGCTCGAAATCGCGCGGCTGCCATTCGGGTGTGAGCTGGTCTTCATCGGCGTAGTACTCGATCAGGCCGCCGGCCGGATTCTGGAAGTACCAGAAGTACGCCGACGACACCGGATGACGTCCCGGCCCGAGTTGCGTATCCCAGCCGCAACGGCTGATATGCATGCCGCCGCCGAACACTTCGTGAATGTCGCGCACGGTGAACGCGACGTGATTCAGGCCGCGCTTGCCGTTGGGCAAGGCCAGCAGGAAGATGTCGTGATGGCCGCCGTGCGGTGCGCGGCGCATGAACGCGCCACGGCCCGGATAACGGTCGGACATTTCGAAGCCGAGCAGTTCCTGGTAGAACTTTTCCTGTTCAACAAGTTTGTTCGTGAAGAACACCACGTGCCCCACTTCGACCGGCTCGGCGTGTTCATAGATCGGCGACGGCTGATCGACACGCAACGTCTGGCCCCACACATTCGACGGCGAACCGTGCACGTCGAGCGCACGCTTGCGGGTCACTTCGACACGAATCGCCATACCGTTCGGATCGATGCAGCCGAGCGCGTCGTCGGTTTCGAAATGGCCCGGCTGACCGGCGAAGCGGCCGCGCAGTTCGTCGAGTTCGGCTTTCGTCGCGACGCCCCATGTCACTTCGCGCAGCGTCGGGCCTTCTTCGAACGCGGGCGGCAGCGACGGGTCGTTCGCGTCGACGGCGAGAATCGTGCAGCCGTTCAGCGTTTCGAAGCGCGTGTGCGTCTCGTCGTGCGCGATCTCTTTCAAGCCCCAGTCCGCGAAAAAGCGACGGCAGGTGGCGAGATCCGTCACGCCGTAAATAATCTGTTCAATGCCGAGAATCGTCATACGGTGCCTCTTGCGTATCTTGCGTATCAGTTAGCCCGGGGCGCGTCAGCCAGGGGCGCGTTAGCCCACGCCAGCGGCGCGTCGTTCAAGCCCCAGTAGAGGCTCTTCTGTTGCATGTATTCGCGGATGCCGAGGCGCCCTTTCTCGCGTCCCATGCCGCTCTCTTTCCAGCCGCTGAACGGCGTCGAGATCGAGAACAGCTTGTAGGTGTTGATCCAGATGGTGCCGGCTTCGAGCGCACGGGCGATCCGGTAAGCACGCTTGTAGTCGCGCGTCCAGATGCCGGCGGCGAGGCCGAACACACTATTGTTCGCTTCTTTCAGCAGCGCCGCTTCGTCGTCGAACGGCATGGCCACCAGCACCGGCCCGAAGATTTCTTCCTGGCAGATGCGCGCGTCGTTGGTCAGGCCTTCGAGAATCGTCGGCTGGAAGTAGGTGCCGGCTTCGCGGCCATCGCCGACCGGACGCTCGCCGCCGCACAGCAGGCGCCCGCCCTCTTCGAGACCCAGCGCGACATAGCGCTCGACAGTTTCGCGATGCGCCGCCGTGATCAGCGGACCCATCTGCGTTTGCTCGCGCGACGGATCGCCGACACGCAGCTTGCGCGCGCCTTCGGTCAGACGCTTCATGAACACGTCGTAAATCGAGCGCTGCACGAACAGACGCGAACCCGCGATGCACGCCTCGCCCGACGAACTGAAAATGCCGTACAGCACGCCGTTGACCGCGTGATCGAGATCGGCGTCGTCGAACACGATAGTCGGCGACTTGCCGCCGAGTTCGAGCGATACCGGCATCAGCTTGTCCGCCGCGATGCGCGCGATGCCGCGGCCCACTTCGGTGCCGCCGGTGAACGACACTTTCTTCACGAGCGGATGACGCACCAGCACGTCGCCGATCACCGAGCCCTTGCCGGGCAACACGCTGATGACGCCCTTCGGCACACCGGCTTCTTCGCAGATGCGCGCGAGCGCCAGCGAAACCAGCGGCGTGACTTCAGCAGGCTTTAACACCACGGCGTTGCCGCCCGCGAGTGCCGGTGCGAGCTTCTGCGCGTCGGAAGCGATCGGCGAATTCCACGGCGTGATCGCCGCAATCACGCCGATCGGCTCGTACACGCTCATGGTCAGATAGTCGCCGCGCGACGGCGTGACTTCTTCGTCGAGCGTTTCGAGGCAGGCCGCGAAATAGCGGAACGTGTTCGCGGCGCTCGCCACCAGCACGCGCGTTTCGCCGATCGGCTTGCCGTTGTCGCGGCGCTGCAATTGCGCGAGCGCTTCGTGGCGCGCCATCATCAGATCGGCGATGCGGTACAGGATCAGCGCGCGTTGATGCGGCTTCAGACCCGACCAGTCCGCGCGGCGCCATGCGAGGTCCGCGGCTTCCACGGCTTCGCGGGCGTCGTCGGCATTGGCCGTCGAGATTTCCATGTTGACCGACTGATCCGCCGGATACAGGCTTTTGTACGGGTTGCCACGTCCTTGCCGCCATTCGCCGCCGATGAAAATATCGCCGGTGGGCACGAGGCTGGTATCGAAGTGAGTCATGTCGGTCATTCCGGTTTGCTTCAGCTAAAGTCTTAAATCACGCAACGGGCCGCGCGATTGCGCAGCGCGCGAATCGCGCTATACGCGGTCAATGCGGACGTCTTGGGGTTGTCCGGCAGCGGCTTGCCGCACATTTCCAGCGACATCTCGCCGAATGCGCCGCGCGCGACGATCCGGTGGACGTTGCGCGTCACGTTCGGGTCGGCGATCAGGCGCACCGTGGTGTGGTCCAGACCGAGACCGGCCAGCGCAATCGTCGCGGCAACATTCGCGTTCTTCGGATAGAGCCGCGCCGCTTCGCGTGCGCTGCCTTCGAAGATCACCCGCTCTTCGTTCAGCGCATGCAGATCGCAGATCTGTTCAGCCGGCGTGCCGAGCCAGCCGGTCGGCGGCTTGCGGCCCGTGTACAGCACTTCGTCGAGACCGCCGAGCTTGGCCGCGGCGAGCGCGTCCACTCCGCCGATCGCGCCGGACAGCAGTGTCAGCGTCGCGTCGCCCTCGTCGGCGGCGGCGGACAACGCGTCGAGCAGCATCACATCGGACAACGCACCGATCGACGCCACCGCGCAATCCGTGCCGGCTTTCAGCAGCGGCACCACGTGATCGACCAGCGCGCTGTGGCCCGCGCATTCCAGCGCGAAATGCGGCTGGCTGCTCAACGCGGAGACCGAGGTCACTACATCCACCGACGCGCCCACCACTTCACGCACCGACGCCATATGCCGCGCCGGCACGATCACGTGCGACACGCGCACCGTCGGATCGGCGGCGACTGAGCGGTACACCGCCTGGCCGATCGCGCCGAAGCCGATCATCGCGACGTCGACGGGTGCGTGATGCCCCGCGTAGCCGGCCTCATGCATGTTCCGGCTCCTGTTCCTTGATCGGCGGGCCCGCGAACGCAGTCGCGAACGCGCCGACCGACAGCATGTCCACTTCGACCAGCACCGGACCGCTCTTCGCGATGCCTTCGCGAATGATCGCGTCGGCGTGGTCGAGCGATTTGATGCGGTAGTGCGTGAGCTTCAGGCTCTCGCAGAACTGCGCGAAGTCCGGCTGATGCAGATCGACGTAGCAGCGGCGGCCGCCGTAGTGCGCGTCCTGAATGTTGCGGATCACGCCGTAGCACTGGTCGTTCATCAGCACGATCATCACGTTGGCGTTTTCCTGCACGGCCGTCGCGAGTTCGCCGACATTGACCATCAGGCCGCCGTCGCCGACCAGGCACACGGTCTTCGCGGCATTGCCCGCGAGCGCCGCGCCGATCGCCATCTGCATGCCCTGGCCGATGCCGCCGCCGAGCGCATGCACGCCCGAGCGCGGTGAGAAGATCTTCAGCAAGCGGTTGCCCCACGTGCTGTTCGAGATCGTGACGTCGCGCACCCAGTTGTAGTCGCGGCCCACTGCCGCTTGCAACGCGTCGACAAGGCGCTTGTATGGGCCAAGGCCCTTGCCCACGTCGCCGGCCGCGCTTTCGCGCGCGGCGGCCAGATCCTGCGCGAACTTCGGATCGACCTTCAGGCGGCCTTCGAGCAGCGTCGCCAGTTCTTCGAGAACGGCCGATGCATCGCCGTGAATGAACATCTCGTTGCGGTAGCCGCGGTTGTCGGCGAGCGCGTCGGCGTCGATGCGATACAGCGGTTGCGGCAGCGCGAGCTTGTACTTCAGCGTTTCATTGCCACGCAGACGCGAACCGACCACCACCAGCGCATCGCAGGTCTTGTAGAAGCTCTCGACTGCCGCATGCACGTTGAACGCGCCGAGCGTCGCCGGATGATCTTCCGGCAGCACGCCGCGGCCCTGCACGCTGGTCACGACGCCGAAGCCCAGCGCCACGAGGCGCTCGACCGCCTTGGCCGCATGACGCGTGCCGCCGCCCAGCCACAGCAGCGGGCGCTTCGCGTTGACCAGTTGCTCCGCGAGTTGGGCGACGCGCTGGCTGCAATGCGTGAGCGTCGTGACGTGCGGCGCGGCGAGGTCTGCCGGCCATTCGACTTCGGCCGCCTGAATGTCGATCGGAATCTCGACGCTGACCGGGCCGCTCGGCGCGGTTCGCGCGACGCGCACGGCTTCGCGGATCGTCGACAGCGCAGTTTCGACCGAGCGCACGCGATACGCGGCCTTCGAGATCGACGACAGCATCGACAACTGATCCGGCGCTTCGTGGATGTACGCGAGGTCCTGGTCCAGGTATTCGGTTTCGATCTGGCCGGTGACGTGCAGCAGCGCGGTGCCCGCGGTCAGCGCTTCGACCATCGCTCCCGCCGCGTTGCCCGCCGCGGTGCCCGTGCTGGTGAACGCCACGCCGAGACCGCCGGAGACGCGCGCGAGGCCGTCGGCCATGTTCACCGCGCCGGCTTCACCGCGCGCGCCGACGTAGCGAATCTTGCCGCGGTTGTGGATCGCGTCGAGGATCGGCATGTTGTGAATGGAGATCACGCCGAACGCGGTTTGAACGCCGCATTGCTCGAGGAAAGCGGCGATCAGTTCGCCAACGGTGGTTTTGTTAGACATGTCGTGCAACGCCTCCAGAAACATCGATGTGACTGCCCGTCGTATAGGACGACAGCGTCGTAGCCAGGTAAAAGAGTGCTTGAGCGGCTTCTTCGGGGCGACCGAAGCGGCCTAGCGGAATGTTTTTCGTGCGCGCCAGTTCGGCGGTCCAGTCTTCCCAGCTCTGGCCCGGCTTCGCCTGGGTCGCGAAACGGCGGCGCCACTGACCCGATTCGACGATACCGATCAGGATCGAATTGACACGGATGCGCTGCGGTGCAAGTTCGACCGCGAGCGACTTGATGAGGCTCAGCACGCCGGCGCGCGCCGACGACGTCGCCACCATGTGCGGCTCGGGTTGCAGCGCGAGCAGCGAGTTCACGCAAACCACCGCCGCGTTGTTGCCGGCGCCGGCCGCGTCGCGCAGCATCGGCAGAAACGCGCGGGTCGGGCGGATCACGCTGAAGTACTTGAGGTCGAGTTCTTCGCGCCATGCGTCATCGGTGGTGTCGGCGAAGGTCGATACACGACCTTGGCCCGCGTTGTTCACCAGCATGTCGGTGCGGCCGAAGCGCTCCTGCACCGCCTTCGCAAACGCATTGACGTCGTCGGTGTCGAGCACGTCGCAGCTTTGCGCCAGCAGTTGCGCGTCGGGAAACTGCGCGTTCAGCGCGGCTTGCGCTTGCGCGAGTCGCTCGGTGTTACGGCCGCAGATCGCGACCGAGGCGCCGGCCCGCAAAAACAGTTCGGCGGTCGCAAGGCCGATGCCGGACGAACCACCCGTCACCACTGCTACCTGCCCGGTCAAGTCGATTTGAATCATCAGAGCCCCAATGCCTTCATGAATTTGCTGCCCGCGTTCGGGCCACTTTTCGGCCGATAGTTGAGCCGCTGCGAGAGTTCGTCGGCCGCGCGGCGGACCTTGTCGATCAAGCCACTGTCGAGCAGCGATGCGTCAATCTCGTGACGCGGAATCGTCGTCGTGATGACGGCGACGATGCGGCCCGCGTCGTTGCGCACCGGCGCGCTGACCACTGAAATGCCGCGCTCGAACGACGACTCGCTGATTGCGAAACCGCGCCGCGCGTCGTCGCGAATCCGTTCGTACAGGTCTTCGACGGTGGCGGGCGTCTGCTTCGTGAAGCGTTCGAGTTCCGGCTCGGGATAGAGCTTCTTCAGATCGTCGAGCGTCATGTCGCCCATCAGCACCTGGCCGTGCGTCGTCGCATGAGCGGGCAGACGGGTGCCGACGTTGACCTTCACTGAACTGAAAATCGGCGCATGGCTTTGCGCCTTGGCGACGAACACCACGTCGCGTCCGTCGCGAATCACGATGTGGCTCGTCAGACCGGTGTCGTTGCGCAGCGCTTCGATGATCGGCAGACCGAGGTCGGTCAATTCGAGCGAGCTCAGATATTCGAAACCGAGCCGCAGCACCGCGACGCCGAGGCGATAGTTGCGGTCCTTGTCGGCACGCTCCAGAAAGCCGAGCGATTCGAGCGTTTGCAGCAGACGGAACACCGTCGTGCGGGGAATCTTCAGGCGCCGGGATAATTCCGGGGCACCGAGAACCGGCTCGCGCGGCGAGAACTCGGTCAGAATCCTGAGACCGCGTTCCAGACCCGGCACCCGGTAGCCGGAATCGCTGCTGGTGTCGGTGCGGTCGTCGTCCGCGTCGCGCTCGGCGTTGGTGATGTCGGGCGTCATTCATTGGCTCCGTTGTCCGCCGCTCGCGCGGCGGAACGTGTCGATGATCGCGGTGTACGCGGCGGGTGCTTCGATATAGCCGGCGTGGCCCGCGTGCGGCACGACCTGCAATGGAGTGCGCGCGGCCTGCGCGAGACGCTCGCAGGCGGCGGGCGGGGTAATGGTGTCGTCGGCGCCGACCACGACGTTCACGCGGCCTGTATAGCGCGCGAGGTCGGCGGCGAGATCGGCGTTCGCAAGCAGATGCGTCGCTTGCGCGTAGCCGTGCTGGATCACGCGCGACATGTTCCAGCGTACCCATACGCGGGCTTCGTCGCTTGCGTGGGCGGACAGCATATTGGCGCTGCGCTTTTCGGCGAGACCTTGCGCGCCGAGTTCTTTCAGCATGGCGAGGCGTTGGTCGCGTTTCGTCTCGCGCACCTCAGCCGATGCCGCACCGTAGCCGCCCGCAGGCGACAGCAGCAGCAGACCGGCCACGCGGCGCTGATAGGCGGTCGCAAACGCGCCGGCGATGATCGCGCCGAGCGAGTGCCCGACCAGCACGCAGCGTTCGATGCCGAGCGCGTCGAGCCAGTCCTTCAATACGGTTGCGTAATCGCCTGCTACGGGCGAGCCCGCCGCGACCGGCGTGGACGCGCCATAACCGGGCGCATCCCACGCCAGCACGCGGCGGCTCGCGCCGAGCACGTCGAACTGCTGCACCCACGATGCTGCGCCCGAACCGATACCGTGCAGCAGCACGAGCGGCAGCGCGTCGCTGTCGGCGCTGCCGGCTTCGCGATAGCTCAGCACGCGCTGCGATGCCAATGCGACCTGCTGCGCCGGAAAGCGCGCAAGGCGTGCTTCGAACGTGGTGGGCTGATCGGCGGTAGCGGACGGGACTGCAGACATGATTTCCTTCGCGAGTGTTTTGAAGCTGGAACGGCGCTTGAGCGATTTAGCGCTTGAGCCTGGCGAGCGGCGAATCCGGCGGATACGTCGGCGTAATCGGCTTTGGCGAACCGAGCATCACGCACATCAGCGCGTCTTCTTCGCCGATGTTCACTTCCGTGCGGTACACGCCCGGCGGCACCGAGATCAAGTCGCGTTCACCGAGCACGGCTTCCCACGTCTGACCGTCTTTCTCGCAGACCACTTTCATCTTGCCGCGCAGCACGAAGAAAATTTCTTCGACATCCATATGAATATGGCTCGGGCCGATGTTGCCGGCCGGGATCACCATCGTCGAAAACGTGAAGCCGCCTGCGGGCACCGTGTTCGAGTCCTTCGCGACGCCCGTTCCGCCCGTGCCGACGTAGCGCATTTGCGCGCGGCGGTACTTCGGGTCGTAGTCGGCCTGGAACTTCAGCGCGTCCCAGTCATAGCGACGCGTTTCCAGACGCGCGACGCGGCCGTCCAGCCATTGCGCGAAGCTCGCGTCCGCGGGTTGGTCCCACGATTTACGTTCGATATCGGCGTCCGCCATCTCTTTCTCCTTTCGATTCGACAAGATCAATTCATCACGAAGCCGCCGTTCACCGGCAGCAATTGGCCGGTCACGAAGCGCGCGGCATCGGACAACAGGAACAGCACCGGCCCGGTGACGTCGTCGGGCACTTGCGCGCGCGTCAGCGCGCGGCCTTGCAGGTAATACTGATGACGCTCGGCGGGCACGTAGGCGGTCGCCTCGACTTCGGTCAGACCCGGCGCGATCGCGTTGACGGTCACCTGATGGGCTCCGAATTCGCGCGCCAGCGAGCGCGTCATCGAGATCACCGCGCCCTTGCTCGCGACATACGCAAGCAGCTTCGGCGCACCCCACATCGCCGTGTCCGACGCGATGTTGACGATGGCGCCGCGGCCCGACTCGCGCAGATACGGCAGCGCGGCGGTGCTCATCAGCCAGGTGCCGCGAACGTTGACGTTCATCACGGCGTCCCACGTATCGACCGACAGCTCGTCGGCGAACTTGCCGCCGGAGTTGGTGATCGCCGCGTTGTTGATCAGCGCATCTATGCCGCCGAGTTGCGCGGCGCCTTGCTGCGCGAACTGTTCGATGCTGACGGGATTGGCGAGATCGAGCGGCAGGTAGGTCGCCGCGTGGCCATGCTCGCGCAGCGATGCCGCGAGCACCGCGCCTTCGTCATGCAGCACGTCGCCGAACACCACTTGCGCGCCGGCTTGCACCAGCGCCCGGACAAACGCCGCGCCGAGACCGCGCGCGCCGCCCGTCACGAGGACACGCCGACCGTTGAGCGCTGCGTGTGCGTGGTTATGCATGGCTGTGGCCTGCTGCTTGCGTCGCGGCTGCCGCCGATTGCGCGCGATGCGCGTCGAGATCGGCGAAATGCTGTTGCGCGCGCTGGCGCAGCATGCGGCGCACACGCGTCATACCGACGTCGTGCTGATAGAGGAATTCGTGCTCGCGCGCGTTCGGCGCCATGCTTTCGAGCACGTAGCGATCCTGTTCGAGCACGGCCCAATGCAGACCTTCCAGACGGTTGCGATACAGGAAGCGCCATGCGTCGCGCTGCCAGCCTTGCACCTTGCGGGTACGCCAGAAGTAGACCTGGCAATTGTCTTCGTCGACCGGCACGGCAAAGCCGATGATCCCGAAGCTGCCGCCCGGGCCGAACTTCTTCTGGTACGGAATCGCGAGGCGCATCCACAGGCAGCCGGTTTCGCCGAGTTCCACCCAGTCGAAGTTCACGTCGCGCTGGCCGACCTTTTCGAACATCAGACCGGTTTCGGTCTTACGCACGCGCATGTCGGCCTGCTTGTCGCCTTCGGCCATCGAGTGCGACGTCGCGTGCAGATACGCGCCGTGCATCGGGTCCATCACGTTGTCGATCGCGTACTGGTAATTGCACTTCCAGTGCGACATGCACAGGAAACTCGCGTACTCCTCGCCGACCAGTTCTTCCGGCAGCGTGAGCGGCGTGGGTTCCTGATGCGCGTCGTCGCCGAACCACAGAAAGATCGCGCCGGCGTGTTCTTCGACCGGATACGACTTCACGCACTTCTGGCCTTCCAACGGGCATGCCGATACGGCGGGCACGCGCTGCACGGTGCCGCTGCCGTCGACTTCAATGCCGTGATACCAGCACGCGACGCTGCCGCCGAGGTTCCAGCCGAGCGACAGACGCGCGCCGCGATGCGGACAGCGGTCTTCGAGCGCGCGGACTTTGCCTTCCTTGTCGCGCCACAGCACGATCTGGTCGCCCAGGCGCGTGATGCCGACCGGCGCGTCGCCGACTTGCCAGCTCGGCGCGACGGGATACCAGTAGTTGCACAGGCCTTTGTTCAGGTACGACTGGATCGGATCGGCTGCGCCTTGAGTTGTAGTGGGGGACGTCATGAAGAGACTCCGGATGCGGATGCGATGAAACGTGTTCGGGAAAGCGCGCTTATTCGGCGAGCAGACGGAATTCGGTGGCGAGACGCTCGGCGTCCCACGCATTGCCTTCCGGGGTGCGGAAGCCGACGCGGTTCAAACCGTCGACCACGTCCTGCAACTCGGTCGCGCCGGCTTCGAAAACCTGTTCGAGCGCGTCGCCGAAGTCGTTTTCGTATTGGGTCGGCTCGGCCTTGCGCGTTTGCCAGATGAAGTTGCTGGTCTCACCCGGCTTCTCGATCACGCCCTTGCCGGCGACGTTGTTCGGCTGCGGCGCGAGCCACGGCTTCAGGAAGGGATTGAAGTTCACGGCTACCTCTCGCATGTCATGCCACCTTGATCTGGATTTCTTCGCCTGCAAGACGTACGGAATACATCTTCAGGTCGCGGCCGCCGGGCTCTTTCAGGCATTTGCCCGTCGGGATATGGAACACGGCCTCGTGCAATGGGCACTCGACGGTGTCGCCGTCGATGAAGCCTTGCGTCAGCAACGCGTATGCGTGGGGGCAGACGTTTTCCAGCGCGTACAGCGCATCGCCCACCTTGTAGATGCCGATTTCGGCGCCGTCGAGTTTGAACTCGAGCGGCGCGTCTTCGGACAGGTCGCCGGCATGGCCGGCGCAGCGCCATTGATCAGTCATTTCTCGCCTTCTCCTGAAGCTCTTTGTTCCATGTAAGGAACAACAGTTCGTGTATGGATAATTATAGGAGCGGCCTCAGCGAGAAAAAATAAAAATCTGAGGTGGTAGGGGAAAACACCGACTGTGGCTTCTGCAACACATCACTGCGTGATCCGGCGGGCGTGGGGGGTATGGCGTGAAGCCTTGTCAGCACTGGATTTACCGAAAAATCCACGACCAATTCGAGCAGGGCTCTGCGGGTTTGTACGGGGCCCGAAAATTTATTTTGACTACTTTCAGACTCACTATACTTTTCCATAGGCGATACAGACGACCATAGGTGGAACATAAATAGAACAGCTTCGGTGCCTTGACCCAAGCTGCATTCAAACCCCATAGCAAGGATCAGCGACGACGAATTCGGCCCGCGCCGATTGTCGTGTGATCAGGAGAACCAACGGTGAAGCACATCATTGCGGCCGGCTTGACGGCAATCTGCGCAACGACGGGCGCCTGGGCGCAGAGCAGTGTGACGCTCTACGGCAGCCTGGATGCCGGTGTCGCGTATATCAGCAACGTCGGCGGCAGTTCCAGGTGGATTCAGGAGCAGGGCAACATGCAGCCCGACCGCTGGGGCCTGAAGGGCGTGGAAGATCTGGGCGGCGGCCTGAAGGCGGTTTTCCAGCTTGAGAACGGCTTTTATACGAACACCGGAGCGTTCGCTAAACCAGGCGTGCTGTTCAATCGTCAGGCGTTCGTCGGCCTTGGTTCGGACAAGATCGGCACGCTCACGTTCGGCCATCAGACGCCGTTCAGCTTCGACGTGCTGGGTCCGTTGAGCACCGCATATCAGGCCGCCAGCTGGTATGCGTTCCACCCGGGCAACATCGACTCGCTGGCCGACACCAGCGTGGTGCCGTTCGACAACTCGGCGAAATTCCGTTCCGCGAGTTTTGGCGGCTTCTCGTTCGGCGCGATGATGGGCCTGGGCAACACGACCAACTTCGCGACCGGCAGAACGCTGAGCTTTGCCCTTAGTTATGCGAATGGCCCGTTCAAGGCCGGCGCGGCGTATTCGGACGAGCACGACCGCACGCCGTCGATCGTCACCACCGGCATCACCACGTTCCAGGGCGTGCCCGCCGCGACTTATGTCGCGGACAAGGTGCAGAACATGGGCGCGGGCGCGTCGTACCAGTTTGGCAAGCTGCTGGTGCACGCGCTGTACACCCGCGTGAAGCTGGAGTCGGCGGGACACTCGGACACGTTCCAGAGCTACGACGCGGGCGCGAATTATCAGTTCACGCCGTTCAACACGGTGGCCGGCGGCGCCGCGACCACGACGCTGGCAGGACATCGCTGGACTCAGTTCATGATCGGCGATATCTATGCGCTGTCGAAGTCGACGCAGTTGTATGTGAATGCGCTGTATCAGCGCGCGGGTTCGGACACGAACGCTGCGTTCTTTACCGCGGGTGTGTCGAGTGGCCGGAATCAGACGATCGTGCTGACTGGCATCCATCACTCGTTCTGAGCTTCGGAGGCTTTCAGCTGATGACGGTATAAGGCAAACGAGCCCGGCTGCGCACGCAGCCGGACTCGCGAAACAACGTAATGCAACAACACTTACGCCAAAGGCCGGATCAGCTTGCTGCGACCGGCTTGCGACGCGCCTGGGCGGCGGTCGCATCATCCGGCCGCGGCCGGTAGCTGAGTCGCTCGGACAGTTCAAGCGCTGCCTGGCAAACGGCGATGATGAGCGGCTCGCGTTCCTCGGCTTCGCCGATATCCGAACGCGGAATTGTCACGGTCAACGCGGCCGCGATCTTGCCGCTTTGCTCGCGCACCGGCGCGCTCACTACCGAAATACCACGCTCGAACGACGCCTCGCTCAGCGCATAGCCGAGCGCCGCGCTTTCGCGCACTCTTCCATACAATTCTTCGACGGTGGTTGGCGTGCGTTCAGTGAACCGTTCGAGTTGCGGCTCGGGATACAACTGGCGCAATTCCTCGAAGCTCAAATCGCCCATCAGCACCTGGCCATGCACCGTTGCGTGGGCGGGCAAACGCGTGCCGACGTGCACCTTCACGGAACTGAACATCGGTTCGCGGGTTTGCGCTTTGGCGACGAACACCACGTCGCGCTGATCGCGGATTAGCAGATGCGTGCTCAGGCCGGTGACGTCGCGCAGGCGTTCGAGAATCGGCGTGCCGACATCGGTCAGTTCGAGCGAACTCAGGTATTCGAAGCCAAGCCGCAGCACCGCGACGCTCAGGCGGAAATAGCGGTCGCCGTTGACGCGTTCGAGAAAGCCGAGCGCTTCGAGCGTCTGCAACAGGCGGAAGGTGGTGGTGCGCGGAATGCCGATCCGCTTCGACAATTCGGGCGCGCCGAGCACCGGCTCGCGCGCGCTGAATTCAGCGAGGATGCGCAGGCCGCGTTCGAGGCCCGGCACCAGATAAGTCGATCCGCCGACGCTCTCTTCGTCGGTGGAATCGGTGGAAGCGGTGGCTTGGGCGCTGTCCGCCCCGGGCGACGCCGTTTCGTCGCGTGAAGCTGAAACGCCCGCCCCGCGCGGCCTCGTGGGCTTGCGTCCCGCTCCTGTCTGCTCTTCTTTTGCCATCTTGGCTGCCGTTTTCTGCTGTTCGTCATGGTCAGATCAGCATGATAGCGCGAAGCGTACGGCGCTCACTCATCGCGCCGCCCGGTGCCTGCAAGGACGCGCCGACCGACAAAAAATGCGCGCCTCATATGCAGCAGTGAGACTCCCGAAACCGGCGCACACCCAATCGAAACAGGAGTCGTAATCGCTCGCGTTGCGGCGCGCCGCGCGCAATGCGCGGCCAACCTCACTTTTGCTGCGCTGCCACCAGGACGCGCGGTGCTATGCTTTGATCCGGTCCATTTGCGCGGCCCCAGCGTCTCGGCCGCGTTCTCGCTGCGCCCAAGCGTATGGAGGCCACGCCATGTCCGATTCCATTCAGATCAAGGTTGCCGACTCGCATCTTTATCCGGGCTGCGCGGTACGCATCGCGCATCTGCCCGAGCCGGCCCGCGGAGCCGCCGCGGTCGTCGAATTCGCGGACGGCTCCGGTGCGCGTGCCACCTGCAATCTGCGCGCGCATGACGAACTCGAATTGACCGTCGACGGTTATGCGACACAAAAGCGTCATCCCGTGGATGCGCGGCACTGGCTACTGCTCGCCGTCGACGCAACGCACAACAGTTGGCGCGTGAAGCGTCGGCTGCCTTAACCCGCGAGGCCCGCCGGCCTCTTCGAATCCGCAACCGGTGACGGGCGCGCCACCTCCGTGCCGCACTCACGCGCCCGCTACGCAAACTTCGGAACCTGCCGATGACCGACCACGATTCCAGCCTCCCGCCCAACGACGACCACAACGCTCCCGACGATCCCGAACGCCGCCGTGTCCTGACCGGTCTCGCGGCGGTCGGCCTCGGCCTCGCGTTGACCGGCTGCAAGACCGAACAGAGCGCGGCGAGCAACGCGCCGCCGCGCAGCGCCGCCGACTTGCGGCTCGACGCCGCGCTGCACGATCAGGTCAAACACATCGTGGTGATCTACGCCGAGAATCGCAGCTTCGCGAATCTGTACGGCAACTTCCCGGGCGTCCAGCATCCGCTCGACGCCGTGAGCGCCGAGCGCTACCTGCAACTCGACCGCGACGGCAAGACGCCGCTACCGCGCTTGCCGGCCATCTGGGGCGGGCTCGTGCCGCAAGCGCAGGAAGTCGACGGCCGGCGCTACATGATCGGCCAGAACGATCTCGACCATCTGCACAACCGCCCTTTCCGGATCGCCGACGCGCACGGCGCGCCGCTGCCGACCGGCGTGATCACGCGCGACCTGGTGCATCGCTTCTATCAGAACCAGATGCAGATCAACGCCGGACGCAACAACCAGTTCGCGGCGTGGGGCGATTCCGGCGGCCTCGTGATGGGCCATTACCGCAACTCCGCCGATTCGCTGCGTCTGTGGAATCTCGCGCAGCAGTACACGCTGTGCGACAACTTCTTCATGGCGGCTTTCGGCGGCTCGTGGCTGAACCACATCTTTCTGATCTCCGCGCAGGCGCCGTTCTATCCGGACGTCCACAACAGTCCGGTGAAGAAGCTGGTTTCAGTGGTGGAAGGCGACGATCCGGCCGGCACCCGCCTGAAGCAGGCGGCGGATTCGCCTGCGTCCGCGCTCGACGGTCCGCCGAAATTCGTCAACGACGGCCTGTTCACCGCCGACGGCTACGCGGTCAACACGATGGCGCCGCCCTATCAGCCGAGCAACGTGCGCCCGGCCGAGGGCGGTGATCCGGCCTTCGCCGATCTGTCCAATCCGCGCGTGCTGACGCCGCAGCATTACGCGACGATCGGCGACCGGCTGACCGACAAGGGTGTCGACTGGGCGTGGTACAGCGGCGCGTGGCAATACGCGCTGGAGCATCAGGACACCGGCGCGGTGCCCGACTTCCAGTATCACCACCAGCCGTTCAACTACTTCGCGAACTACGCGCCGGGCACGGCCGCGCGGCGCAGGCATCTGCGCGATGCGGGGCTCGGCAACGACGCGTCGTCGAACCGTCTGATCGCGGATATCGATGCGGGCAGGTTGCCCGCCGTCACGTTCTACAAGCCGCAAGGCGATCTGAACATGCACGCGGGTTACGCAGACGTCGAATCGGGCGACCGTCACATTGCCACCCTGGTCGAGCATATTCAGCGCGGCCCGCAGTGGGCGAATACCGTCGTGATCGTCACGGTCGATGAAAACGGCGGCTGGTGGGATCCAGTTGCGCCGCCCAAGGGCGATCGCTGGGGTCCGGGGTCGCGAATTCCGGCGCTGGTGATTTCGCCGCTAGCGAAGAAGGGGTATGTCGATCACACGGTGTACGACACCAACTCGATTCTTCGCTTCATCAGCCGCGTGCATGGATTGGCGCCGCTCGACGGCGTGGTCGCGCGGGATCGCGCGTTTGCGAGCAATGGCCTCGCGCCGCCAGGGGATTTGACGGCACCGCTGGATCTCGCCTGAGCGTTCAGATCGGCTAGGTTGGTGCGCGCTGGCGGCCGGTGTATCCCGATGGATCGGTCCGCCGGCTGTGACGCCCTCGCAAGCGCCGTTCGCGACACCGCGGCCTACTGCGCTGCGGCATGCAGCTTGGCGATCACCGCATCCGAGATGTCCTGCGCGGTCTTGTTGATCGTCTTCTTCTCGTCGCCGCCCGCCATCACGAACTTCGCCGCGATCACATAAGGATTCAGCTTGATCGCCGCGCCCGGCATGGTCTTGCCGCCGGCTTCTTCGATCGTCTGGTAGAGCGGCGGCAAATCGGCGGCGCTCAGGTTGTCGCACGACACCGCCACCTGAATGTCGTTCTGACCGGCGCCAAGGCCGACGATCGCGCGCCGCAGGCGATTGCCCTCGTCGACGCTCAGAAACACGCCGCGCACTTGCCAACCGACGACCGGCAATGGCTGCCCCGGCGTGATACGGCGCGCGTCGACGCCGCCTTTCCTCAAGTCTTCCGTCAGCGCGTCCGCCATCTCGTTCACGATGTGCTGCGCATGCTCCTGCGGATTCTTGTCCTGCCCCATCGGTCCAGGTCCGCTCGGCAGCAAACCGCGCAACCGACGCACGTGTTGCCCCGGGCCGCTGTCCGGCGTCACGTTGGCCACGTCCAGATCGAAATCGGCTACATAGACGACCGGCGCCGGTGCGGCGAACGGCACGCTATCCGCCGCGAAACCTAACGGCGCCGTCGCGCTCAGGCAGATCGCCAACACCGTGAAGAGCAGGAACCGACGCAACATCGCACACCTCCGCGAACGTCGAAGTGACGACGGCTATCGTACAGGCGGGCGAGTCGGATGTGCGCCTTTTTCACGCAGGATAGCCGTCAGCTTTTGTCTTGCATAAAGCGCGTTGCGGCATAGACTGATAAAGCATTGACTTCGCAATTTGTACGGGACTGCTATGCGACTGACCATCCTGATCAACGGTTCCGATCCCACCGTTAGCCACGATTACGCTGTGCTGTGGCTCGACACCGAGCAGCACCGGTGGTCGAGAGAGGCACATCAAGGGATCGATCTGCCCCCGTGGGGCGAATTGCACGACGAGGACGGCGTGACCACGCTCTGCGCGCCCAGCGCGGATGCGCCGCTGTGCACGCTGCGCGGCTTGCACGTCGACCGCAAACAACGCGTGAGCGCGGCACAAGGCGCGGCCGCCTGGACCGCCCTGCCGACGCATGCGCAGGCTAACGGCTTCTGGCGCCTGCAAGCCGTCGACCGTCAAACGGTACGCGCCGAAAACAGCGTATTCGGTAATTAGGTTTCAGCTTTATTTCCGCAGCCGGTTTTTAATCGGTCGAAAATTCCATCCGCGAGAACGCGTTCGCTCGAGTGAGCAAATTCGTTCGTGCGGTACGCCGCACATTTTGATTCTGCATTGCACGCATTTAAGCCAATCTTAAGCATGCGTGAGTAGAGTCAAAAGTCCACGCATTAGGGTCGCTGCAAAGCGGCCCGTTTTTTTGCGCGCTTTCTTTTTGCGTGCTTGCCTTCGCCGCACGCCCGTGTCGTTTTCATTGCGACGGGTCATTCGCCTGCTTTGCTTTCTTCCTTGTATCCGCCCTGCATTTCAGGTCGCTCGATACAGGCTCGCGACGCTATACTTGCGCCCCCATCCTTCGAACGACCGACACATGAAGAAGTGGCTTGCCTGCCTGTTATTCGCCGTTGCCGCGCACGCGAGCGCGGCGCCCTCGTGTACCCAGTTCACCCCCAATGCGCAATGGCCCGTTCTGAGCAATCAGAAGATGGCGCCGAAAGCGCGCATGCTTTGCTATAGCGATTTCGCGGTTCTGCATTCGGGCATCACGCACGGGCCGCTATGGTCCGCCGAACATCTGACGCGCGACCATATCGAAGCCGCCAAAGACATGGTGCGCACCAACAAGTTTTTCGAAGACCCGCGCCTGCCCGAAGGCGAAGGCGCAACACTCGCGGACTACAAGCGCAGCGGCTTCGATCGCGGCCATATGAGTCCGGCGGGCAACCGCTGGAATCAGCAGGCGATGGCACAATCGTTCTCGCTCGCCAACATCGTGCCGCAGAATCGCGACAACAACCAACGGCTGTGGTCGCGCATCGAAACGTCGGTGCGCAAGATCGCGCTGTCCTACGACGACACCTACGTGGTCACCGGGCCGATCTTCAACGGCCAGCAGTTGCAGACCATCGGGCCGACGCGTGTGTTCGTGCCGACGCAGTTGTTCAAGGCCGTCTACGTGCCGTCGCGGCAGTTGGCGTTCGCAGTGGTGGTGGACAATGTCTCGACCAATCGTTACGACATCAGGACGATTCACGAACTCGAAGCAGCATCAGGCATCCGTTTTCCGGGCATTCCGGAAAACCTCAAGGACCAGCGACCGGGAGGACTGAAAGGTGTTTAAACCCTATTCGAACGATGACGACGTGCTCAACATTCAGGGCGACGCGCTCACGGTGAGCAACGGCACCACGCGTGTGGTGTTGAACGGCACATTGGAACTGACGCAGGATCAGCGCGGACTGAAGGCGGCGCTTGCGCTGAAAGAGGCGGTGGATGCGATCGTCGCCAGCTTGCAGGCGCAATCGAATCTGCCCGCGAAGGTGAAAGACGAGCCGGATGCGAAACCCGGCGTCGTGCAGAATCCGTTTCAGTGATGCTCTAGTCAAACGCATGTGATGCGAAGGCGGGAGAGCTTCTCGCCTTCGCTTTTCATCTTCTGTCTCACCTTCACCACCCGCGCACATCGCTTCATTTCAACGCGAACGCACTCCCCTCGCGCATACCTCGACGCGTCACGTTGATTCAGTACATCGATATGTTTCGGCAGTTACGTTTTGTCACCAGAGCAGCGTCAACTCCTGTCCTCCGATCCACGTTAAACCGGCAGCGCTGAAAAAATTCAGTCGCGACACAAGAATCCACCGGTTCAACCAGGAGTCACACCATGAAGACGCTTTTCGCCGCTCTCGCTTCCGCTTTGCTCGTGTCGACCGCATTTGCTCAAACGGCCGCACCGTCCGCGGCGCAACCCGCACAGCCCGCGCAAATGCAGAGCGAAGGGCAAGCGAATCTGAAGGCGAGCACCGCCGTGCAAACCGGCGCGACGGACGAAGGCGCAGCCGCCACGAAGACTCCGGCCAAGACGACGAAGGCGCATGTGAAAAAGACGTCCGCCGCGCACACCGCCAAAGCACACAAAGCCGTGAAGAAGACCGCATCCGAAACAGGCACCACGAAGGCTAAAACGGAGAGCGCGAAAGAGGCCAGCAATGCCCCGGCAAAAGCCGACGGCGCACAAACCGACACGACAAAGACGCAATAACACGTGATCGGTTTCGGCATGCAGCGGCCACGCATGGTTAGATAATCGAAGCCGAACCGTGCCGTTCAGGGAGGCGAGTCGCATGACTCGCCTTTTTTCGTTCTTCGTCCAACTGGGGAGAAAGTGGCGCTTCTGAATGAATGCATGGCTGACAGCGCTGCGCGGAGCCCGTCCGCAGCACGGGCCCGAGGGGTATGGGATAATCCCCGGCTTGCCCAGAGCGCGGCTCAAAAGGTTGTTCGCACGGGCGCTCGAAGGGCCTTTATTCCCGTGGCCCGCTTCCTTTCTGCGATATTTCATTACCAACCACAATGCCCGCATACCGTTCCAAAACCTCCACCGCCGGCCGCAACATGGCGGGGGCGCGCTCGCTGTGGCGCGCCACCGGCATGAAAGACGAAGACTTTTCCAAGCCGATCATTGCGGTGGTCAATTCGTTCACCCAGTTCGTGCCCGGCCATGTGCACCTGAAGGATCTGGGTCAGCTCGTCGCACGCGAGATCGAGGCTGCCGGCGGCGTCGCCAAGGAATTCAACACCATCGCGGTCGATGACGGCATCGCGATGGGCCACGACGGCATGCTGTATTCGCTGCCGAGCCGCGACATCATCGCGGACTCGGTGGAATACATGGTCAATGCGCACTGCGCCGACGCGATGGTGTGCATCTCCAACTGCGACAAGATCACCCCCGGCATGCTGATGGCCGCGATGCGGCTCAACATCCCCGTGATCTTCGTGTCCGGCGGCCCGATGGAAGCCGGCAAGACGCGTCTCGCCAATCCCGCCACCAAGACGCTCGAGTTCAAGAAGCTCGACCTGGTGGACGCCATGGTGATTGCCGCCGACTCAGCCTATTCCGACGCCGACGTCGCCGAAGTGGAGCGCTCCGCCTGCCCGACATGCGGCTCGTGCTCGGGCATGTTCACGGCCAACTCGATGAACTGCCTCACCGAGGCACTGGGCCTCTCGCTGCCCGGCAACGGCACGGTGGTGGCCACGCACGCGGACCGCGAGCAGCTCTTCAAGCGCGCTGGCCGCCGCATCGTCGAACTGGCCCGCCAGTACTACGAGCAGGAGCAGGCGTCGATCCTGCCGCGCGCGGTGGGTTTCAAGGCGTTCGAAAACGCGATGACGCTGGACATCGCGATGGGCGGCTCGACCAACACGATTCTGCACCTGCTGGCAATCGCGCGCGAAGCGGAAATCGACTTCACGATGACCGACATCGATCGCCTCTCGCGCATCGTGCCGCAGCTGTGCAAGGTGGCGCCCAACACCAACAAGTATCACATCGAAGACGTGCACCGCGCGGGCGGCATCATGGCGATCCTCGGCGAGCTGGATCGCGCCGGCAAGCTGCACACGAACGTGCCCACCGTGCACGCCGCCACGCTGAAGGACGCGCTGGATCAGTGGGACATCACCCGCACCCAGGACGAAGCCGTCAAGACCTTCTATATGGCCGGCCCCGGCGGCGTTCCCACGCAGGTGGCGTTCAGCCAGAACGCGCGCTGGCCTAGCCTGGACCTGGATCGCGCCGAGGGCTGCATCCGCTCCTACGAACATGCGTTCTCCAAAGAAGGCGGCCTCGCCGTGCTGACCGGCAACATCGCGCTCGACGGCTGCGTCGTGAAGACCGCCGGCGTGGACGAAAGCATCCTCGTGTTCGAGGGCACGGCTCACGTCACCGAATCGCAGGACGAAGCGGTCGAGAACATCCTCGCGGACAAGGTCAAGGCCGGCGACATCGTGATCGTTCGCTACGAAGGCCCGAAGGGCGGCCCCGGTATGCAGGAAATGCTCTACCCCACGAGCTACATCAAGTCAAAGGGTCTCGGCAAAGCGTGCGCGCTGCTGACGGATGGACGCTTCTCCGGCGGCACCTCGGGCCTGTCCATCGGCCACTGCTCGCCTGAGGCGGCAGCCGGCGGCGCCATCGGCCTCGTGCGCGACGGCGACAAGATCCGCATCGACATTCCGAACCGCACGATCGACGTGCTGCTGTCCGATGAGGAACTCGCGCGCCGCCGCGAGGAGCAGAACGCCAAGGGATGGAAGCCCGCCAAGCAGCGTCCGCGCAAGGTGTCCGCTGCTCTCAAGGCGTATGCGAAGCTGGTCATGTCGGCTGACAAGGGCGCGGTGCGCGACCTGTCGCTGCTGGACGATTGATGCTGAGGCGGGCCGCGGGCCCGTCCGCTCTCCAAAGCCGCTCCTCGGAGCGGCTTTTTTATGCGCGCGTTCCTTGCGACTTTGCTGGCGACTTTCTTCGCGAAGCGCACGAGCCAGCGTTCAAGCAGATACATGCACATTGCGCCCGCGTGATTTTTTCAGCGAACGCATCAATTTTTGCGCGGCGTTTACGAGCGGAAGTCTAATCTGCAACTGTCCTGATCAACCATGGCGTCAACGAACGCCACATCACATGGCACTCACGCAATCAATCGACGACTTCGCCACGCAATCGCTCAAGCAGTCGTCTAAGCCGTCGCCGGTCCAACACAACAACGTCATTCCCTTTCCGTCCGCACGCGCGCTGCTGCAGGTCACGCTGCCCCACCCGTTGCACGATCACGCCGGTACGCAATTACGCGCACTGCTTCACTCGCCGCTTGGCGTGTATGTCGTCAGTACGCACGCGTCGCGGAAAGCGGTTTCCGTGCAACTCGACATTGCGTCCGAGGACCTCGACTTCACGCTGCATACGCTGATCTCGACCGTCCCCGCCGCGATGATCGGACCGTTGAAGCGCCGCGCCAGCGTCGCGAAGGCGCGCTGATCATGTTCTCGGGTATCTGGTTGCCAATCGTCACACCGCTGCGCAATGGCGAAGTCGATATCGACGCATTGCAGGGCCTCGCGGATTACTACCTGCATACGGAGATCAGCGGTTTCGTCGCGCTGAGCACGACGGGCGAAGCCGCGTTGCTCTCGCAAGCCGAGCGCATCAGCGTTCTGCACGCATTGAGCGAGGTGATCGGCTCGCGCCTGCCGATGCTGATCGGTGTCGGCGGATCGAATACGCACGACGTACTGCACGAGATGCAACGCTATGAACGCTGGGACTGCGCGGGCTATCTGGTCTCGGCGCCGTCGTACGTGTGTCCCGATCAGGCCGGTGTGCAATGGCATTTCGAGCAGGCCGCGCATGCCACCGAGCGCCCTATCGTTCTATACAACGTGCCGCATCGAACCGGCGTGACGATCGAGCCGGACACAGTCGCGCGGCTTGTCGAATGCGAGAACATCGTCGCGATCAAGGAGTGCGTGAAGGCGCACTTCGCGCGGCTGAGCGGCCTGCCGATCAACCTGCTATGCGGCACCGACGAAGCCTTCGACGCGTGTCTGGAGCACGGCGGCACAGGCGGCATTCTGGCGAGCGCACATGTGTGCGCGGATCTGCTGATCACGTTGAGGGAGTCGGTCCTGAGCGGCCACGACATGGATGCGCGGCATCTGTTCGCGAGCCTCTTGCCGGTATTGCGCCTGCTGTTTGCCGCGCCGAATCCGTCCGCGATCAAGGCGATGCTGGCTTTCGATCATTCGCTCAGCGACGAAACGCGCATGCCGATTACGCGCGCGTCGGCGCAACTCGTCGGGCGGCTGAGCATCGCGCGCGACAGGTTGCAGGATTTGCGCGCCGAATTCGCCAGCACGATGACTTAGCGCGTTGCCGTTCGGCAGCAGGTTTGCGCCGCGAAGCGTGATCTTGAGAAAGCCCCTCAGTCTGGCGACGGCAGCGGCCCAATCTCCAGATCCGCCAGCGCGCCGAGCTTGCGCACATCGGCAATTTCGATCTCGGCGTAGCCCAGCTTCAACGCACCTTGCGTTTCGAACTGCTTCAACACCTGGTTGATCGTCTGCCTGGACAACGCGAGCATCATCGCCAGATCTTCCTGCGGCACTTTGAGGACGCGCCGAAATGTGCCGAGTTCGCCGTAGCCGCCCGCCATCAGCAACAACCGGCGCGCGACGCGCTGCGCGGCAGGCAGCAGCGCGGCTTCCTCGATGGCATCGAACGCAAGGCGCAGCTTCTGCGTGAGGAGCAAACCGAACACATGCCACCACGCCGGCATGCGTTCGAGCAATGCGGCCAGCGCGGCGCGCGGCACGTGAAACAGCTCGGCATCGCGCTCGGCATACGCGTCGTGGGTTCGCGGACGGTTGTCGAACAGCGCGATCTCGCCGAACCAGTTCACCGGTTCGATGACGGCGAGCAGCGCCTCCTTGCCCGCCGAACTGGCCGCGCCGATTCTCATCAGACCGTCGAGCACGCAATAAAGGCCGTCGTCGGCATCGCCGCGCGAAAAGAGCCGTTGCCCGGCGGCAAGACGCTCGACGCGCCCCGCTTCAACCAACTGCACTTGCAGCGCGCCCGGCGCCGAGCGGAACCACGCACTGCGTTCAAGCCGCGCGGCAAGCTCATTCGATGAAAATCTCACAGTCATAGGACCGCATCCGTACGCGAATGTCGGCTACCCGATGGTTTGAAATTCCGCTGCCCGCGATTATGCTGACTTCGACGGAGGAACGGCATCCATGAGAACGCTGACGCAACAACTGACGCAATACGCGGCTTACCATCGCGACCGGCGCAATATCGCCACGCACTTCATCGGCATTCCGCTGATCGTGCTCGCGCTGGCCGTGTTGCTGAGCCGTCCCGCTTTCACGCTGGGCGCACTGCCGTTGACGTTGTCGGCGGCGTGGCTGTTGTTCACCGTGGCAACTGTCTACTACCTCGTGCTCGATGTGCCGCTCGGCGTGATGATGGCGTGCGTGTCGGCAGCGTGCGTCGCGTTCGGCGAGTGGCTCGCCGCCCAATCCACGATTGCCTGGCTCGCCACCGGCATCGGTCTGTTCGTGATCGGCTGGGGGTTCCAGTTCATCGGTCACGTGGCGTACGAGCACCGCAAACCGGCCTTCGTCGACGACGTGATCGGCCTCTTGATCGGACCGCTGTTCGTGCTCGCGGAAGCGTTGTTCGGCGTCGGGTGGCGGCCCGATCTGCGCGAAGCGATCGACGCGCAGGTCGGGCCGACGCGTATCAACGCGGACCGTGCGACGGCGCATCGCTGATTGCCGGGCGCCACTCAGTTCGGCGCCAGCCGAACCAGGCGAACGCTATGCAAGGCCGTCAACGCGACCGCAATCCAGATCGGGATATAAGTCGCCAATTGCGCGGCGCTCAGTGTTTCGCCGAGCAATGTGATCGACACCAGCACGAGCAACACCGGTTCGACATAACCGAGAATGCCGAACAGCGCGACCGGCAACAAACGGCTCGCCTTCAGATACGACGCCAGCGCAATCGTGCTCAATGCGCCGAGGCCCGGCAACAGCAAGCACCACATGTCGACGCGGCCGGCGATCATCGCCAGCGACCCGCCGATGAGGATGAACACGAATGCCACTGGCAACAGTAGCGCCATTTCCATCGTGAACATCGCGAGCGAATCTTCATTGATCTTGCGGCGCAACGCGAAGTACGGTGGATAGCCGAGTGCGACGAGCAACGTCGGCCACGAAAACGCACCGGTCATCCACAGTTCGTGGCCGACGCCCGCCGCCGCGCAAACCACCGCGAGCCACTGCAATCCGTCGAGGCGTTCGTGATAGTAGAAGCGGCCCACCAGCACCATCGCCAGCGGCAGCAGGAAATAGCCGAGCGACACTTCGAGCATCCGGCCATGCAGCGGCGCCCAGAGAAACACCCACAGTTGCACGCCGAGCAAAGCCGCGCTCGCGATCATCGCCACGCCGAGCTTCGGCTCGGTCACCATCCGGTAAACAAGCCGGCGCAGAATCGGCAGGCGCTTGCGCAACGTGACGAGCAGCAGCGCGCCCGGCACGGTCCATACGATGCGCCACGCAAAGATATCGAGCCCGCTCAACGGCGCGAGCAACGTTGCGTAGGCGGACAGTAAAGCAAACATCGCCGACGCGCCGATGGACAACGCAATCCCGCGCCTGGGGTCGTACTGGTTCATTGCGCGGCCTGTTGCAGAGATGTTCCGGCGTTCAACGCGAGCATCGGCACCGTGGTTTGCAGCGCAGCATTGGCTCGCGCGGCGTTGATTATTGTCATTGGAAGTGATCTCACAAGCGGGCAGTGCGAATCAGACAAGCGCTGCGTTTTCATTTTCAAACGGCACGGCAAGCCAGCATTCTAGACGGGTTGTCCGTTGCGGGCGTCTGCGGACTTTCCGTCGCCTCGCTACAATTTGTCCGTGCGCATCGCGCGCCGATGCACTAGAACATAACTTTCACGCGCGCCAGTCGAGCCCGCGCTGTCTTCGCTGTTTCAATCGACAACGCCTCGATAGCGTCGCTTCTGGCGACGCAAGCGCGAATCTTGCTAAAGAAGTCTTGCACGCTGTTTGCAACGTAGTCCGCAACAGCTTTCGCAGCAGCACCGAGCCGGGCCGGCACAGGTAGTCCAACGGACCAGCCAGCCTTCTCTCCCACGGCATGCATCACCAGCGTTTCACCGCGCATGCCGCCGCCCGCCAAGCAATCCCGCTCATCCGAATGTGACTACTGGAGCCAGCATGACCCAGCCAGCCCTCTCGCACGACGCGTCACCCGATCTTCGCTCCGCCTTCGCCGCCGATGTGCGTGCCGGACTCGTCCACACACCGCAGAAAGAGTTGCCGTCGAAGTATCTGTACGACGAAGTGGGCTCCGCCCTCTTTGAAGTGATTACCGTACTGCCCGAATACGGCGTGACGCGCGCGGAGGAACGCCTGCTCGCGAAGCATGCGGCGGACATCGTCGAGCACCTTCCGCATGACGTGACCGTCGCCGAACTCGGCAGCGGCAGCGGCCGTAAAACGCGGCGCATTCTTGAAGCACTGTGTAAAAAACGCCCCACTTCTTACTGCCCGATTGAAATTTCGCGCAGCGCATTGCAATTGTGCAGGCGCGAGTTGGGCGACATCGAGAGGATTTCGATCGTCGGTTATGAGCGCGATTATCTGGCCGGTCTCGCCGAAGTGAGCAAGCAGCGCTCGGCGGATGAACGGTTACTCGTACTGTTCCTTGGCAGTACGATCGGCAATTTCGGCAGACTCGCGGCGACGCGCTTTCTGCGCGATATCCGCAACATGCTCGCGCCCGGCGACGCGCTGCTGCTCGGCACCGACCTCATCAAGCCGACGCCGGTGCTGGTGGCCGCCTACGACGATTCGATCGGCGTGACTGCCTCGTTCAACCTGAATCTGCTCGCGCGCATCAATCGCGAACTGGACGGCGATTTTCCGCTCGACGCGTTCGAGCACGTCGCGCGCTTCAACCCGGACGCGCGCAGTATCGAAATGCATCTGCGAGCGAGGCGCGATGTCACGGCGCACATCGGCGCGGCGCAGTTGACGGTATCGCTCAAGCAAGGCGAAACGATCTGGACCGAGAGCAGCCACAAATATCGCGCGGAGGAAATGCCGGCGGTCGCTGGCGGCGCGGGCTTCGTCTGCAGCCATCAGTGGATCGAAGAAGAATGGGGCTTTGCGGAGAGCCTGCTGCTGGCGCAATAGGCCCGCAATAGGCCCATCACGCGCACCAACGACAAAGGCGGCGCGCCATCGTA
>NZ_JARESU010000300.1:0-3928 GCF_046027075.1 Paraburkholderia sp. RL18-085-BIA-A
TTGCTCCACAGAATATGGGAGCGCCCTTTCGGGACGACTCCCGAAAGGGCTTAAGAGAAAAAGCGACTACAACGTCAGACCGAAACTTGCAGCCTTCGCCTCTTCGAGCGACTGGTCGGCCGCCGCAAAAAGATCAGGTTGCCGGGTTGCGCGATCCAGGCGTGGCAACGCGTTCGAAAAGCGGCTCGGGCCGCTGCCGTCGAAGCTGTCGGCGCCCGCTGCAGCGCAGATGCGGATACGACGAGCCGAATTGACGCGACCGACATGGAGATGACAATTGCGCCTACGCGCGAGCAAGCCCCACGCGTCTGCCGTTGCCTCCTTCCACTCGGTCGATCCGCCGATGAAAATCCCAACGACGGGCGACAGGAAGGGCGCGACGTCGTCCAGTTGCATCCCGTTCTGTACTGCGATGAGCATCTGAGACGGAATTCCCCGAAGACGTTCCTTCCAGCGCAAGGAAAACTCCAGCGACGCGAGCCCTCCCTGCACGATGTCCGGGAGGACGATCCAGTCCGCGCGCTCGCCGAGTTTTTCGACGACCGCGAGAAACGCGGATTCATCGAACGGCTCGCCACGCTGATACGCAGTCCATGCACCGTTATCAATCGCATAGCGCATACCTTCGGTGCGGTGTTCGCCTTTGGCTGAGACCAGAAGACGCCAGTCCGCATCGGAGAGCGCCTCGAGATTGCGACGCGTCCCGGTACGGCTTGCATAGCCCACCATCGGCGGGCGATGCATGATCAGACGTTCCTCGATATCGGGATCGTCATCGGCACTGCCGTCAACGCAGTAGTAGTCGGCGTAGGCCATGACAGCCTGTGCCCAACCCTGCTTTTGGCCGGCCGCATATGCCGAAAGCCAGCTCGGCTCAGTAAGCGCCGCACTCATCGCACTGCCCCCCGGCCGGGAGTCGGTCTGCCACCGATGACGAGAAATTCCTTCTCTCCCGCCACCCGGTTCGTGTTGCGCACCCACGGGCGAACTTCATTCGGACACGTCGGCTGACCCTCGATGTACTTCATCGCTTCAGATTCCGTCTCGAACCGTGCGGGAAAAGCGCCAGGAATTGCTGCTTCGGACATAGAAACTCCACAAGTGAATGCGGAGCGACCCCGGCGGGATCGCTTACCCGCGGGGTAAAAAATGAACAGCTATGCCTTAACGGGCGTGAAACGCCTCGCCCAGCGCAGTGACGCGATTCCAGTTATCCAGATAGGCCTTGGCGATCTCGGGATGATTCGAGAGCACCAGCACGTTTTCTGAATTCACGCGTGGCCGCAGTCTGGCTATAGTTGTACGAGCCGCCATCGGGCGAGAACGCCACCTGAATGTCGGGCGTGGCACCGAATGTAGGCTGCTCCCACAGCATGCCGGCAGCGACAAGAGCACCGATCAGTGCAGAAATGGTGATCTGCTTCTTCATATAAGAACCTCCGTACGTATACCGCGCAAAGCCTCGACTCCCCGGCAAAGGGATCAAGGACACTAGCCGAAATACCAACAGTTGCATTGACGAAGCGCGACGTCCTTCATTTGCAGGACGTAGTGCGACTCCATGGCGCCCCCGTCTTCCGCATAGAGGCGCGTGCAGATCGCTTGAACGTCAGTCAGCAAGTTAACGACGGCTTCGCCGACAACGCAGTCGGCTTCAATTCCCGCAATTTCTGCGTTAAGGCCGCACCAGAATTCGGCGTTGATGGCTTCGCGCACGGTTTTCGCCATGCGTGGAGCTTCTTCTTTGTAATTGTCCAGGTACCCTTCGACGACAAAAGCTAACGCCTCGTCGAACGTGACGCCTTCGGCGTAGGCTTGGGCTTCGGAAATCAGGTTTGCGGCGGCTTCGCCTTCGAGAAAGAACACGCCTTCGTCGGGAATGCCTTCCAACGAGCGCGCGTCAATGTCTAACCGGGCGGTGCCCGCTTCGGAATCGATGACTACGCCCGCGTCTTGCATGCGCTTTGCGGCGGCTTTGATTTGCTGTGCGGTGTTCATTTTCGACGCCTCAGGAGCAGGACTTTGGATGGCTCGCCGGATAGACGAGCACTCTGCCGTCAGGGCAGATCGTGAAGTCGCCCGGTTCACCTTTCGGCCTCTGGACCACAACCACGGGCCGCAGACCTGCAGCGTGTGCCGGTTGAGTCGTGCACGCGCACAACGACGAACTACCTGCCGCGATCAGCAGCATCAGTAGGTTTTGCATGGTGATTCCTTGGGAAAAGGAGCACGCCCCGCTCACGCGGGACGCGAATCAGTTGGGGGTACCCGCTTGCACCGTCGCCCACTTGCCGTCGACGAGAACGTCATGCAGGAGCGTGCCGTTCAGGCCGTAGGTATGCGTGGTTCCGGTGCGCGGATTACAGGTGCATGGAAATTTCGATTGGATTGCATGGCGTTCCTCGTTGAAAAGCGGCGAGGGAACGCCCCTATGGGGGTGTTCCCCACAGGGTCGGAAGAAAATGACGTTCAGGCTGCCAGCGCCTCTACGTCGATAACGGCATCGGCTTCGCTTACCAGGTCGGGCGTCTGCGAGATGAAAAACGATCCAGACTTTTTGCCCGCCAGACATCACGGTTACAGACTTCGTGCTGTCGGCTTCGGCGTCGTGTACGAGGATTTCGAAACCCTCGCGCATCTCGCCGCTAGCGAGCGCACGCTGCGTACGGATCTCGACCGTGAACCGCATCCCGTAGCAAGCCAGAAGCAGCTCGTTCACGGTATTGGCCAAGGCGGGCCCCGCGTCGTCAATCGTCAGGGCAACGACACCGTCGTTACCGAGACCCCTGGCGAGCAGCTTCCAGCGCGCAATCTCTCCCGACAGGCGATCAGCACGCTGTTGCGTAGCCGAGAACCGGTCCAGATCGACGCCCAGCGCGTCCGCTTCGGCCTGTAGAACCGTCTGCGAGCGGATCAATGCTTCGATCCGTCCATCCAGTGCCGCAACAGCCTCGCGATTGGCAGCCAGCTTCCGGTCAGTCTCCGCAATTGCCGCCGTCACGTCGACGGCTGCGAGTTGGTTCGACTCTTCCTGAATCCTGGCGATCTCTGCGTTCATCCCGGTCTTTTCAGACTCGAATCTGGCAGTACGCGCAGTGCTTTCTTCTGCAACCGTCCTGAGTTCCGCATTCGCGGTTTCCAGTCCGGCGGCAGCAGCATCAAGAAGCGGCTTGCTCGCAGCGAGTTCCGTCGCTGTCTGCAAGGTCCGACGTGCCGTGCTGATCAGCTCGTTCAGCGCCTTCAGGTCATTGCGCTTCGCAGCCAGTTCAGCAACAACCGGTGCGAGTGCGTCTGCCTGCGCTTTCTTCTCGCGGTACTTTGCGCGAAGATCGGCAACCGAAACGCGCTGAACCTCTGCTTGCGTCCTGGCCACCAGCGCCTGAGACAGCAACGGACACTGCGCATGCATCGCGTGACCAACACAGGGCACCTGATCGACAACCGCAGCCTGCTTCGTGACCGTATCGAAATGAGCGGCCTTGGTCTGCCCTTCCGTCATCAGCCCGGAGAGCGCCGTCTGGAGCGTAGCGTGCGTCACCTGTTTCGCTTCAAGCTCAGCAATGAGCCGCTGCAGAGGTTCCAGCCACGCCTCCTCGCGAGTGATCAGCAACTGCGCTTCATCGCGTTTCGAAGTCGCGCCAAGAATTGCTTCCTTGCGGGCGAGCGTCGCCTGATGCGCGGCAACGGTGCGATTCAGAGCAGTGACGCGCTGCTGGGTTCGAACCGATGCTGCCTGGTCGTCATCCACAGCCGTCTTTAGCGCTTTGGCCAGCTCGCCACGTCGCACAGCAAGCTCTCGCAACCGCGCCTCGACCGTGGCCGCCTCGCTCTGCTTTGCCGCAAACGTCGCTCGCTCCTGGGTCAGCCGCGAAGCCTCCTCAAGTGTCGAATCACGCTGCGCGCGGGCGCTACGCAAGGTATCGCCCTG
>NZ_JARESU010000301.1:0-3830 GCF_046027075.1 Paraburkholderia sp. RL18-085-BIA-A
CGTCCTGCGAACAGATCCTCCATGCTCTTGAGCTTGCTCATCATCGGCTCTCAAATCGGTCAGCCTGACACTTTAACCGAGTCGCCTTCGCTATTTGCACCAGAGCCGGCCGGGTTTGGTTCGATGCCGCTGAAGACGAACGAGGCACGCTTACCGAGCGCCGCTTGCACTTGCGCGAGCACGCCATTGCGCGTGATGCTGCTGCCGCCGGAGGTGATCAGCACGCGCGCGTCGCGCGGCACGTGCGCGTCGAGCGCGGCAATCTGGCCTTCCCCGAAAATGATCTTCGTGGGGTTTTGGAACGTGAAGTTTTGCATGAAATACCTTTTCTGAATTTAGATGACCGGGTCGTCTTAAAATTGATGGAAGAATGTTACCGGTCGAGACACAAGGAGATCGGGGATTGAGACGTTAGAGGGCGGATCTGAAAAACAGATCGAATATCAGGTGCACGCAGGCTTTCAGCGGTTCGATCGAGTCTTCCAGTTTCATTCGCAACAGGCTACCTTCCCAGGCGTTCCAGAAGAAGTCCGCCAGTGCGTCGGCGGACAGATCGTTGCGCACTGCGCCGTGGTTCCGGCCGCGGCGATGGTACTCGGCAAAGCTCGCGCGCCTTTCGTCGACTGTCTGGCGCGCGGTCGTCCGGCAAAGCTCGCTCGACTGCGCGATTTCGCCGGCGAAGTTGCCGAGCAGTCAACCGCAACGATCGTCGCAAGCCTCGTAGTCGGCGACGATCCCGGGCATAAGGTCGGCCATCGAGCGTGAGTGCGAGCGCCGACGCGCACAGTCCAAGACAGTAAACGGGCTCAACGCAGAAACCCTTTGACGAGGCGTTTTCCGATTCGGTACACCCCAGCCGTGCCCGTACGTGGCTCTCCAGTTCCCCGGCGCCCATCGCCTTGCATGCCTCGGCCCGGCAGCACTGAACGATATGACGTGCCGGGGGTTCAGGGCGGAAGTAGCGGTAATAGGTCACGACGCCATGGACCTCCGCCCGGGACAAATTCAATAAATGCGCGATCCGCGAGACCGCGCCGGTGGGGATATACCCGAGTTCATCCTGAACATCATGCAGAACCGGCAGAACCGCGCCGGGAGTTGCAATGTGCGTGCTGAGGGGCCCATCCACTGGATCGTCATCGCCGTTGAAGGGTGTGATTTTCGACGCTCATTTTGGGGATCAAACCGTTCATTTCTTCACCTGCAGAACACGGACGCTCTTTGTCGATACGCAGTAGTTATCCAATGTCATTGTCGGTTGTTAGCCAGAGGCTGGTAAGTATCAGTCGCCACCTAAATAAGCGCAGCAGATGCGGACTCATTCCAAATTTCGCCGATGAACACCGGTGTCACCCGGTGAATTGACCTTGCTCTGGACGTGAAGGGAAATGACATCGCGACAGCTTGCTTTTACGTTCAGGCGAAGAGCGACATCCAGCAAATACAACCGGCGATTTACCCGTTTCCTGCCAGCGGTGAGCAAAGATGCATTGAACCGGATGCGGCAAACAGTGCGGGGCTGGCGAATACATCGTCGGACACCAGCGACACTTGATGATCTTGCGCAGCAAGGTAACCTGACGAGGCAAGGGCGGTGGAACTATTACGGTGCGTTCTATCAGACGGCGATGCACGAGCTCTTCCACGTTGACGGAAAGCCTGAGCAATGGGCCAGACGCAAGTATAAAACACTGTCGGGCCACAGGGGCCGTAGTGTGGAATGGCTCCGCAAGATGAAAAAGTCAGCCATACGCCGGATGAGTGCCAGATAGTCGGTATGGTGAAAACATCTGAATTTGCAATAGGGTCGTTATGTTGAACGAGCGGAAATGGCTATTGCGCTCGAACCAAAACGGTACCGGAGGTGGGAACAGCGTTTCTCGATTACGCTTTCGTGACCCATATACCTCCCGGGCCAGAACAGGCACCAAACCCGCCGTACTTCCATAAGCGGAACATGGAAACCTCGTATCGCTCCCTTCGGGGACAGCAGGCTGCGAGGTCTGCCCCATGGCGGTGCGGGCACAGGAACGGGGAAAAAGCGAATGCCCGGCTGTAATGGACGGGATACGGGTTGCGACATCACTCGACTCGAAAGCGGGCAGACTTCCTCATGGTCTCTCCTCACCGGAGAGTTTGCAGAACCATCTGTACGGGAGGAAAGTCAATCCTGTAGACGGGCGGATCGGCATGGACGACCCGCCCTGAGCTTCACTACTTCAACACACCATTGCGCTTGGCGATATGCGTGGAAATCGCGTCCATCAACGGCGGGTTGAGCGCGTCGTACGGTGGGAGTCCGAGCTCAGTGAGCCGGGCACGCACGCCGTCCATCTGCTCCGGTTTCGCGCCGCCGCCCTCGATTACCGATGAGACGAAAGCTGCAAAGCGCGGCTCTTCCCAGCCGTTGTCGTCGGAGAGTTCGACGTGAATGAAATTAAGACCGTAGAACGGGTGGTCACGGTTTTCTAACGGTGCGGCTCTTCTCTTCATTGACCTCGACCTACAGTTTGGCAAACTTTTCCCGAAGTCGCCTGGTCACCGCCCCCAGCAGCCACACATGGCGCGGATGGGCATCGATCAGCACGACCAGATCGTCAGCGAATCGGGCATACTCGACGTAGGTGTACTTCCCGTTGCGCGTGCCTTCTTTCGCCCGCTCCGAACCGAGCTTGCCGGCTTGTCGGGCGTGCGCACCGGCACTATTCTCGTTGGCTACGCGCCAGACCCTCTTGGAAAGATGACAAATCGGTAATCGGCGTGACACCGTTCGGCCAGCAAGGGCAGGGAGAATAGGCGCCCTGAATCCTACAGGCGGCACAAACATCACGTTGTCCCTTCGTTCCAGAATTGCGACAGTTATCGCCACCGTCAAAGCGTTGTTCGTTTTGCTCGTCAGTGCCGGCTGTGACTTCACGCAGCTCGTACGGTTCCCTCTCTGCTTGATGCCACGGTCCACAAACGTCAGGATGTCTTACGGGAGACGACAACGGGAGAAAGTCGGCGGGCATGCGTGTTTTTTTGGGGCGTAACCGATGTGCGCTAGCCTCCCTCGTTGCCTTACCGGGAGTACCTATGTCCGAATCGGGATCGATTTTGGTTTACTACGACGGCTCAGCCGAAGGCAAGTGTGCACTTGAGCACACTGCCAAACTGGCTTTGTCTTGCGGCAAAAAAGTTCACGTGCTCGTAGTCACCGACAACGTCGCGTCGGTCGCATTGAGTGCGGGAATGCTGAGTGGCGCCGCGTGCAGCGACATGGTGGAAGGGACATCGGTCATTCTCGACGAAGCGGTGCGTCACCTCACCGCACAAGGAACGGTCCCGACCGGCCATGCTTCCCTAGGTGTCGTCGTCGACTCCGTTATCCGCCACGCTGCGCTTGTCGACGCGGACATGATCGTCATCGGTCATCGCAAACCTCGCGGGCTCGCGAAATGGTTGAGTTCACAGCCGACCCTCGACCAACTTGTCGAGCGCTCGGGCGGGCGCGTGGTCGTGGCCGTGCCGGTGGCGTGATATCAAACGCGCAATGGCCTGCTGTCGTCCAGGGTGACAGGCCGTGCTAGAGACAGCCGCGCAATTGCGAAAAGCGCGTCCCGTAAGCTGATGTTGGGACGTTGTGCGCCTGTCACCGTCCCAAGATCCGGCCCATCCGCGTACGGAACGCTGTGACGTGGAGTTTGAACTGCTCGACGTAACGTTGGATCGTCTTTTTCTTGGAAGAGGAGGGTCACCTGACGTACCCGGTTCTGGTGCAAATAGGCTCATTGGACCGGTTAAAGTAGCGATCCAATCAATCTGGTGGGCGGCGATGAGCAAGGGGAAGA
>NZ_JARESU010000302.1:0-3768 GCF_046027075.1 Paraburkholderia sp. RL18-085-BIA-A
GTTCGCCATCGGCGAACTGAGCCATACACGAATTGCCAAACGCTCTGGTTGATACCCGAGCTGCGTGTATTGAGATTATTTCGGCGTTTCCACACAGCCTGGACCCGTTCCCGCCGGACAGATCAAAGCTGTGGACGGCGGGTTTTCAGGGTGGAACAGCCACTTGCCCATTCGCGTTGGCCGACGCGTGTTCGGCGTTTGGGACCGGCACACAACAGGGCTTCGCGACATTGCCTGCTTTGCCGCGAAACGGCGAGGCGCTAGCAAAGCGCCGCCCGCGAACGAGACTCTGGGGACCGGCGGTCCGAAAGAGCTAGAAACTGGACCGACGGAGAACCGCCGATATCGCTCCGGCGATTGCTGCCGCGCGCGTCACGGCGGGCGCAGGCATGTTTTTCATATTCACTGCGGCGACGGCGATCGACATACTCCATGTTGAATGCACACGACTGGCTCCTTTTAGCAGGCAGCAGATCGAAGCAATTCCGCGAGTGACGCTTCATGGCCCGGCCGCTGCGCTCCGAGGAGGACTGTAGCCGACGCCCCTCTCGTTGGCTACGGGGCAGGCCCCCTCTCGGGAAAATAACAAATCGGTAATCGACGTGACACTGTTCAGCAAACGAGGTTATGGAGAATAGAAGCAGCCTTGAACCCTACAGGCGGCACAAACATTGCCCATGACCCAGTCTGGATCGATTTTGGTTTACTACGACGGTTCAGCCGAGGCCAAGTGTGCACTCGAGCGCACCGGCAAACTGGCTTCGTCCTGCGGCAAAAAAGTTCACGTGCTCGTAGTCACCGACACCGTCTCGGCAATCGCAACGAGTGCGGGAATGCTGAGTGGCGCCGCATACAGCGTCATGGTGGGAGCGACATCCGTCATTCTCGACGAAGCGGTGCTTCACCTCACCGCCCAAGGGACGTTCCCGCGCGGCCATGCTTCCCAAGGCGGCGTCGTCGACGCCATTACCCGCCACGCCGCGCTTGTTGACGCGGACATGATTGTCATCGGTTATCGCAGACTGCGCGGGCTCGCGAAATGGTTGAGTTCACATCCGACGCTCGACCAACTTGTCGAGCGCTCGGCCGGGCGCACGGTCGTGGCCGTGCCGGTGGCGTGACGTCAAACGCGTAATAGTCTCCTCTCGTCGAGCATGACAGCCCGCCCCGGAGATAGCTGCGCAATCGCGAAAGGCGCGTCCCGTGAGCCGATGTTGGGACGTTGCGCGCCTGCCGCCCTCGCAGGATCCGCCGCATCCACGTACGGAACGCTTTGACGTGATCGCACGAAGATAACGATTCTCCTGGTTCAATTTGACGCTCGCATGAATACCACCGATTCACACCAGATTCCGTTTGTCCCGCATCGCCGCGCTGGCGGGTAGCGACCACCGGACGCTCTTTCTCGCCGCGCTCGGCGGTGCGCTCGAGTTCTATGATTTCGTCATCTATGTATTCTTTGCGGCCGTAATCGGGCAACTGTTCTTCCCGCAGTCAATTCCGGACTGGCTGCGCCAGGTACAAACTTTCGGCATTTTTTCCGCAGGCTACATCATGCGTCCACTCGGTGGCATCATCATGGCGCATTTTGGCGACCTGATCGGCCGCAAGCGCATGTTTACGCTGAGCGTGCTGCTGATGTCGTTGCCGACGCTGCTGATTGGACTTTTGCCGACTTACGAGAGTCTCGGCGTAGCCGCGCCAGTGCTCTTGCTGCTGTGCCGCGTGCTGCAGGGTGCGGCAGTCGGCGGCGAAGTGCCGGGCGCGTGGGTATTCGTCTCTGAGCATGTGCCGCAGCGTCACATCGGATACGCGTGCGGAATGCTCACCGGCGGGCTGACGCTGGGCATTCTGCTCGGGTCATTGTTCGCTTCGGCGCTCAGCCACCACTATTCGCATGCTGAGATCGTTGCCTACGCGTGGCGGTTTCCGTTCCTCATCGGCGGCCTTTTCGGTCTTCTTTCTGCCTTCCTGCGCCGCTGGCTGCACGAGACGCCCGTATTCATCGAAATGCAGCGGCGCAAGTCGCTGGCCGCGGAAGTGCCGCTCAAGACGGTGCTGCGCGATCACGGCGGTGCTGTAGTCGTGTCTATGGTGCTCACCTGGACGCTGACCGCAGCGATCGTCGTCGTGATCCTAATGACGCCAACTCTGTTGCAAAAGCGCTTTCATATCGATGCAGCAACCGCGCTGCAGGCGAACGTCGTTGCGACTCTCGCCCAGACGATTGGCTGCGTCGTTGCTGGTCTGATTGCAGGGCGCTTCGGCGCAGCCCGTACGATCTTTGTGGGCTGCCTGCTCCTTGGCTCGTCGTACTTTCTGATGTGCAAGCAGATCATGGTCGATCGCTCGTCGCTTATGCCCCTCTATGCGATGGCCGGTTTCTTTGTCGGTGCGGTGGCGGCCATTCCGGTCGCGATGATCAAAGCTTTCCCGCCCGTCGTGCGCTTCTCGGGAATCTCCCTCTCATATAACGTCGCGTACGCAGTGTTCGGCGGGCTGACGCCGGTGGCCGTGTCGCTGATGTCGGCGTCAAACCCGGCCGCGCCCGAACTCTATGTGTCGGTGCTGTGCATCGTCGGCGCACTCGCGGGATATGCGTTGCGCGAAGCCCGCTAAAGGCGGAGCGTTCGGCGTGAGGCGCGTATCCCCATCGCGACATCAACGCGTATCCCGAGGCCGCGAGCAACGGTCGCTATCGAATTCGCGAGCATCGCCCCGTACGCACCGATCCACTTCTCCATCCTTTCCAGCAGGTGATCAAAGATGAGTTCAGTAGCCAGAGAAGCCTCTTTCCTTGCCCGGCATTCCACGCTAAGTGCATTCGTCGCAGCCGCGATCGTGGCCGGCGCGGCCGGCTTCGGATTCGTGTATTCGGGCGTGTACGACGTGTCGGCCATGTCCGGACATAACCCGCTCGTCGCGTGGCTGCTGCACAAGACTTACATGCAGTCGTTGCACCGCCACGCGGCCGATATCAAGGTGCCGCCCGACCTGATGACTACCGCCAACGTCGAGGCCGGCGCGCGTCTCTATGCGAACACCTGTGCGGCGTGTCACGGCGCGCCCGGAAAAACGCTGAGCCCGATCGGTCAGGGCATACTGCCGTTCGCGCCGGAACTGCTCGCACCAACACGCCGCAACAATCCCAAGATGATGTACTGGGTAATCAAGAACGGCGTGAAAATGACCGCGATGCCCGCGTTCGGCAAGACGCAAGACGACCAGACGATCTGGGACTTGACGGCGTTCCTCTACAAAGGACGCGGCATTTCCGCTCAAGATTTCGAAAAGCAGAGCGCAGCCAAACCAAACACCCGGCCGTAGACTATGCCAGTTGAGCGGGCGGGAAAGGGCCACTTGGCGGGGGACATGCCTTTCGCGCATCGGGGTCTTCAGGTGCTGGGCGGATGCACTTATAGGCTCCCCCCTGAACCTGAGCGGCCGCATCCTTCGCGAACGCGCTCTCCGCCCCGTCGTTGCTACCGACTTTGCTCATTGCGTCCTAAGTCACAAGGGTTGGCAGAGGAAAAGCAGTGGATAAGCCACGCGGTTACAGCTCGCTCCTACAAGCGGCTGTTGTGGCTGACCCACCGGTCATTCGAAAAAGCGGCGTGACCGTCTTTTCATGGTCGAACTGAGCCCGACGACGACCGGGCTCTGATCGTTAAGCGTTGTTCATCGTTAAGCGTTGTCCAACGCCTGCCCGCACGCGTCGTCGCGTATACGCGCGCCAGCAGACATGGGCAGGCGTCGAACAACGCTTAA
>NZ_JARESU010000303.1:0-3735 GCF_046027075.1 Paraburkholderia sp. RL18-085-BIA-A
GCTGCGCTCAGGCGAAGCGTCCTATCTGTCAGTGCTGAGCGCGCAGCAGACCTGGCAAATGGCACGCATTGCGTCGATACAGGCAAGGGCCGCCAGACTGGCGGATACGGCGGCCTTGTTCCAGGCCGTGGGCGGTGGCTGGTGGAATCGGTCCGATTCGCTCGGCTCGACGTTCGCGTCAAACCAACCGCGATAACACAGGTCATGAAACGACTTTGTACAATTCTTGCGTTTGCGATCGTGCTGGCCGGTTGCGCGACGCAGTCGCAATCGCGCCGCCCCGCCCAAAACCGACAGACATCGGATGGCACAGTAGTCGACTACGCAGGCGTGCCCTGCCGCAATCAGAATATGCATGTGAAGTCGCCCGTCTGCCTGTTTCCACGGACACTGCACGCGTCCGGGAAGTGAGACGTCGGGTCCCATACGTACGAGATTGCCCACCGCGAAGACGAAGTGGACTGAGTTCATGGGCAATGGCAGTTTAGATCCGCTGGAGCTTTTTGCCAGCGTGCGCTCGCCTGATGGCGAAGTGATACCTCATTGCGATCGTATCAGGATCCTGCAATTTAGGCACGCCAAGCGTTCGTTGACCGGGCTATTTGAATGGGGCGAGTCGACGCGGTGCCGCCGGTCGACGTAAGCACGCGGGTACTGCCACGTTGATGGCATGTTGCCGGAAATGCAGCGACAATTGCGGGCATGACACGAACCGCATTCACCAAGGCGCATCTGCAACCGACGCTATCTCCTTTGCCGGCTACCGATTCCCGCCCGACGTGATCAGCTATGCGGTGTGGCTGTACTACCGTTTTCCGCTGAGTCTGCACATGGTCGAGGAGTTGCTTGCTGCGCGCAGCATAGAACTCAATTACGAGACTGTGAAACGCTGGTCAGTGAAGTTCGGGCTGGGCATTGCTCGACGCATCCGCTCTACCGCGCTAGCCCAAGGCGACAAGTGGCACCTCGATGAGGTGGTGATCACCATCATGCCAAGAAGCGCTGACTGTGGCGCGCCGTGGATCAACACGGAGCAGTACCCGACGTGCTCGTGCAGAGCCAGCGCGCCAGGCACGCAGCCAGGCGCCTTATGCGTAAATTACTCTGGGACACGGGCATGCGCCGCGTGTCGTGATCACCGACAGGCTCACGAACTACGCCGCAGGAAACAGCGATCTCGGGCTGAACACGAAGCACCAGCAGCACAAAGGGTTGAACAGCCGGGCGGAAAATCCAGCTCAGCCAACGCGGGTACGTGAGAAGGTGATGCGCCGCTTCAAGTCGGCGCGACATCTGCAACGATTTGCTTCGGCCCACGATCAGGCGGCCAATCTGTTCATGCACTGCCGGTGCCACACCGATGCAGCGTAGAAACGCGCGCTACGCACCCAAGCCTTCGAGGCGTGGGAAAGCCTGCCGTACACTCCGATGCTGGAGCGCGTTACCGCATAAGTTAGCTACCCTCATGTACCGTGAGTTCGGCCGCACACCGTCATCGACCGTGTCGCTGTCCCCGTCGGCCAACTTTGCTTCAATGATCAATCGCATGGTTTGCTCCCGCCGTTGCGATACCGATCAGCGTACCCCACACGAAGCCGGTGCCGCAGACAGATGCTCGAGCGGCCCTCCCTGGGAACCGCCCCAAGTTGTGCAAGCCCTCCTGTGCCGGGCAATGTGGCGACCACCCTTCTAGATCACATCCTGCACCCCCCAACTGGCCGAAGAACGTGGTGCGGCATCTGTTGCGCGACAGGTCACTGCGTTGCGCCAGCATACTGCCACGCGTCGGCAGCACTCGCATGGCTTTGCGCGCCCGCCGACCGCAAAGGTGCGGTTCCGGTTAGCACCATACGTGCGCGGCACCGGCGGCGAAAACCAAGGCCGCTCTCTAGTTATCGCTCAGGTGTGCCGCTAGACCCTGGACCCGCGCGACGTCGGCGTGCGTCGCCTGCACCAGACGGGTTCCGTAGTCGGAATCAGCCTTGTAGAAGTACGACAGCATCGTATACTTGTTCGCGTCGTTAGTTACGTGAGAGAGATCGGCCGAGAGGGCAGTCACCAGATCCGTCTTGTCCTGGTCAGACAGGCTGCGGTAATACTCGCCAGCCTGACGGAAGTCGAGCGTCTTGTGGATCGCCTGTTGCTGGGTCGAACCCAGCAACATCGTCCGCACGGACTTGTACTTCGGCTGCTCGGGGATTTCGTTGATACCGGAGGGCTCGTAATTGACTTCACCCTTGCGGTCGCCGGTATTCATCAAGCCGTCCTGGTTGTTGTTGTCCACCGGGACGACCGGGCGGTTGATCGGCAGGTCGTTGTAGTTCGGTCCAAGGCGGTACATCTGAGTGTCCGCGTAGGCGAAGAGACGCCCTTGCAACATCCGGTCTTCGGAAGGCTCGATGCCCGGCACGAGGCGCGACGGCGCAAACGCGGATTCTTCCGTGGACTGGAAGTAGTTATCCGGAACACGGTTGAGCGTCATGGTGCCGACCTTTTGCTCAGCAATCGACGTCGGCCATACCTTCGTGTCGTCCAGGGGGTCGAAGTCGTACTTGGCCAGATCCTTCGGCGACATCACCTGGATATACAGGTCCCACTGCGGATACGAGTGTGCCTTGACCGAGTTGTACAGGTCGTTGGTCATCAGGTTCCAGTCCGCGCCGATCGAATGCGGAATGTCCTGTGGACGAATGCCTTCGATGCCCTGGCGGCTCTTCCAGTGGAACTTCACGTAGTGCACTTCGCCCTTCGCGTTGACGAACTTGAACGCGTGCACGCCGAAGCCATCCATGTGACGGTACGAGTCGGGCATGCCCTCATCCGTGTAGAGATGGGTCAGCATGTTGGTCGCTTCGGGTGAGTGAGCGAAGAAGTCGAACGCGAGGTTCGGGTCCTGCACGCCGGTCACTGCCGACGGCTTGTTCGCATGCACGAAGTCCGGGAACTTGATGGCGTCACGGATAAAGAACACCGGCCAGTTGATGCCGACCATGTCCCAGTTGCCTTGCTGCGTGTAGAACTTGATCGCGAAGCCGCGCGGGTCGCGAGCCTGCTCCGGGGATCCGCGATAGCCCATCACCGTCGAGAACCGCACGAACACCGGCGTCTTCGTGCCCGGCGTGAACACCTTCGCGGTGGTCAACGAGCTGATGTCGGCGCTGGGAACGAATTCGCCAAAAATGCCCGTGCCGCGTGCGTGAACAACGCGCTCCGGAATGCGCTCGCGATCGAAGCGCTGCAGTTTCTCGATGAGATTCGAGTCCTGCAGAAGAACCGGACCTTCGGGACCTGCGGTCTGGGAATTCTGGTTGTCGCCGACCGGTTGGCCGGTATCGCGCGTCATGCCTTCTGCAAATGCGGCTTGACCGATCGCGATAGCCGAGATCATCGAAAGAATGCTTACTGAGAGTTGAGCCTTAGATCTTTTCACCATTAATTCCTTTTTTAAGCAGGGCCGTGCGGACGTGTCAGATCGCGAAACCGTGATCATCGATTTGGAACGCTGCTAGTTCAAGCTCGACATCATCCTCTGGTACATCCGCCGCGAAATGTTAGGGCAGCAATTCAGTCATTCAGCCGTCGGAGAAATGACAAATCTGTCATGTCTTGCACTATTGGGTCTATCAAGGAATTGGGAAATGGGACGTCAAAAGTGATAACTAGATAACCCGTAAATGAGGAGCGCATTAAACGAGACGATGCGAGGGGCATTCGGAACCTGCGCAAATTGGGCGC
>NZ_JARESU010000304.1:0-3711 GCF_046027075.1 Paraburkholderia sp. RL18-085-BIA-A
TAGCCATCGCGAAATCATGCCCGATTTCGCGACGCCATCAAGACGCGCAAACCCTTGCCCAGATCGGCTCTCCGACGCTTTCATCGTGAAAAACCATCACACTTTTCCGCGAAGACCCGTAAAAAGATAGAGGATGGTTCCGCTCGCGCACCGTAGAACTCTCGCTGCTGGGCCTTCTGTTGAACGGTGAAAGTATTAGCGAAGTGTCTAGGAAGGCCCGGCAGTAGTCAACCGACCAGCTCCCGCCGGCGAAGCCGCAATCACTCGATCGCAGTCTATGGCAAACGGCTCCGCAATTCGCGCAGGAATTCATCGGGAGGCACAAAAAACGGATTTTCCTGGAGATTCCCGCCAATGATCACCAGCGGGTGCGTACGAACCACATCCATGATCACACTGGCGCTAAATTTCGCGAGGTCATAGACGCAGACAGTAATGTGATCGTACTTTGGCAGGAGGTAATTCAGCCGTGCTTCATACTCGATGAGGTCGGTGACGCCCGGCTGATCCTGCAGCGCCCAATCCATGCTCGCCCAGAGGCGAGCATGGGAGAAACCATCCACATTGCTGGCGGCATAGAGCCCGTCGATCAAGCTGAGCATGGCATCCGGATTGAAACGCCCGCCACGCAGATAGGCTTCCTCCCACGGGTGAATCTCGATTTGACCACGCTGGCGCAGCGCGACGGCGTCGATGCCTGACTGCTCCAGCCAACGAAGGTGTTCTGCCCGATACTCAGGATCAAGAAGGAAGATGGATCTTTCACTCTGGTCCACCGTTTCTTTGATGAAGGGCAGTAAGACGCGATACTCTTCCGCGCGCGAGTTGAAGAACGCGCAGGCGTGACGGCTTTCCGTGAGCATTTTTCCGGCGAGATGCACACACGGATCCCTTTTCGTCGTATCGGTCATATTTTCTACTCCTACCGCAGTCGAGCGGGGCCTGTCACAGCGCTGTTCATGTATGTTCTGCGTTTTTTACCCGCCGAAACGGCCGACAGAAGAATATATGAGAAATTCTCTTATACTTTACCCCAGCTAGAGGCCTGATCCAAGATGTGCGCGGGAGCGACAGACTGTGGCACAAGACGTAAAGCAAGTGGGGGCAGATGTGCACGACGAGACATCACGGCTGCGAACTGCGCTCAGGGATCTGGTAGCCATTTCCGCCGTCCCAGCCGCTTGGTTAGGCAGGGAACCGCAGGCGATCGCTGCAGAATTTGCGGACGTACTTGTCCGGTCGTTGCGTCTTGATTTTGTTTTTGTCCGATTACTCTCTCCTAGAGACAATATCGCGATCGAAGTCACGCGAGGAAACGCATGGCTGGAGTTTCCCAAATGGCTGCAGCGCCGCCTCACCGAGGGCGGCCAATTTCTCCCTCGTGAAATCGTCTCGGACATTGGCAGGGATGCCCATGAGGGGCGCGGTATCGTCATTCCCATCGGTGGCAATTCCGAGGGTGGTCTGGTTGTCGCGGCACGTTATCGCGCCGGTTTTCCCGACGACATCGATCAACTGCTGCTTTCCGTCGCGGCAAATCATGCCGCAACTGCGTGTCAGAACGCGCGCCTGATCGCGGAGCGGAGGCGCGCTGAGGAAGCGTTGCAGCAGGCCCGCGATGACCTTGAGACGAAGGTTGCGGAACGGACCGCAGAATTGAGCCGGACGTTCAAGGTCTCGCAAGCGCTCTCGGGCGAGATCGTGCAGGACAAGCTGCTCGACACGCTCATGCGCACAGCGATGGAGCAGGCGGGCGCGGATCGCGGCCTTCTGCTCCTGGCGAGTGGGGAGGAACGAACGATCAAAGCGCAAGCGGCGATCAACGGCGACAGGGTCTTTGTGCAAGTGCGCGACGAGCCCGTCACAACGACTATGCTGCCACAATCCATGCTTCACTACGTCTTGCGCACCCGGGAAAGCGTGATTCTTGATGACGCGGTGAATGAGGGTTCGTTCGGCTCTGATCCCTACATCCGACACCGTCGGGTCCGCTCCGCGCTGTGCCTGCCGCTGATCAACCGGGGCGAGCTGATCGGCCTGTTGTATCTGGAGAACAACCTGGCAACGCATGCATTCACGCCCCAGCGCATGACGGTCCTAGAACTGCTGGCCTCACAGGCCGCGATCACCCTGGAGAATGCTCGTTTGTACCGCGATCTCGCAGAACGCGAAGCGAGGATCCGGCGCCTTGTCGACGCCAACATTGTCGGCATCTTCATCTGGGACTTGGCAGGAGGTGAGATTCTCGAGGCCAATGACGCATTTCTCCGTATCGTGGGATACGACCGCGAGGACCTCGTGTCTGGGCGTATGCGCTGGACGGACCTGACGCCGCCGGAATGGCTCGACCTCGACCAGAATCAACGAATCCCGGAGCTCAGGAGGACGGGGACGTTACAGCCCTTCGAGAAGGAGTTCACGAGGAAAGACGGCAGCCGTGTGCCGGTCCTGATCGGCGCGGCGATGTCCGAAGAAGGTGCGAACCAAGGTGTCTCTTTCGTGCTCGATCTGACCGAGCGCAAGCGGGCGGAAGCCGAAGCGCGCGAGAGCGAGCGGCGCTACCACGAAGTGCAGATGGAGCTCGCGCACTCGAACCGGGCTACGACGCTGGGGCAGCTCACGGCCTCGATCGCCCATGAAGTGCAGCAACCAATCGCCGCGACAGCAACCTATGCTTCGGCCGCCTTACGCTGGCTGGATGCCAACCCGGCGAACCTTGGGGAGGTCAGGCAGGCGCTCGATGGCATCCTCAATGAGTCAATGCGCGCTGGCGGCATCGTCAGCGGGATTCGCGATCTGGTCAGGAAAGCGCCTCCACGCAAAGACAGGGTGGACATCAACGAGGCGATCCGTGAGGTGATCGAACTGACCCGGGGCGAAGCGGCGAACCACGGCGTCTCCATGAAGACAGTACTCGGGGATGGTTTGCCACTCGTCCTGGGAGATCGCGTGCAGCTGCAACAGGTGATGCTCAACCTGATCGTCAATGCCGTCGAAGCGATGAGCGAAACGAGCATGGGCCCGCGCGAGTTGCTGATCAGCACGGCCGGGGATTCATCGAATGGCGCGTCTATCGCCGTGCGGGACTCTGGACCGGGACTGCCCGCAGAGTGGATCGAGCGCGCCTTCGATCCGTTCTATACGACGAAGGCACATGGCCTGGGCATGGGCTTGTCGATCTGCCGTTCGATCGTCGAGGCGCACGGGGGACGGCTTTGGGCAAGCGCAAACGCGCCGTGTGGCGCCGTCTTTCAACTCGTTCTTCCGCGCGGGGAAGTCGAACATGCCCCGTCCAGTGAGAACGACGGTCTGCCGGTGGCGTGAGCAAGTAAATGCCTCCCGGCGATCTTCTCCATAGCCGTTCGATAAGGGACGAAGCCAAAGGAAGCGCCGCCTGAGCTACCAAATCGATAGCTGATTTTGGAACGACGTGACCGTCCATTCCCAGCCGCACTCGAGACGTCCGCTCGAATTTGCCGACCCGCAGGGATGGTTCGTTCACTGCCGTTATTTGACGGTCAAAGCGGCGGTTCGCTCGAATTGCTCGTCGGTTGCCAGTTGGATAACCTATATCGGCCGTTGACTTGTTGATGGACCAACGACCACTTCGGCCGAGAACTTGCCGAGTGGCTCGAAGACATGAATGGCCGTTGTACCTCGCAGGACTGATATGACTTTCCGTGTCAATCGGGATCGGTTTTCGTCGCTTTG